>CAYHZK010000136.1:0-6491 GCA_964361085.1 uncultured Planctomycetales bacterium | reverse complement strand
AGCCCCCAGACCGTCAACGGCATTCTCATATAGGTCATTCCCGGAGCGCGCAGGCGAATCACCGTCGTCACATAGTTGATAGCCCCCAAAATCACAGCCACCCCCATGAGAATCAGCGACACCGTCCACAATGTCTGTCCCAACCCGGGGATACCGCCGACGGGTGTGCTTAAAGGGGGATACGCAGTCCAGCCGGAGGCCGACGGACCGGTCTTCAAAAAATGCGATCCCAGCAAAATTCCGCCCGATAAAAAGAAAATCCAGAACGAAAGCATGTTCAAGATCGGGAATGCCATGTCCCGCGCGCCGATCTGCAGGGGGATCAGAAAATTTCCAAACGCGCCGCTCAGCAAAGGCGTAATCGCCCAGAACAACATGATCGTGCCGTGCATGGTGATCAACTGATTGTAGATGTCGGGAGTCACAATTCCCCCACTGTCCGGCCAAATCAATCGACCGACCAGAGGGACTTCCATTCCGTTAAAAGCCAACTGCCAGCGGATAACCATGGCCTGCAGTCCGCCCCAAAGGAGAAAAAATAAACCCAGGAAAAGATATTGTTTCGCGATAACTTTATGATCCGTTGAAAAAATATATTTCGTCCAGAATGATTGTTTTTTATACTCCATTCTATTTTCCCCTTATTGTAGTTTGGCCTGCCATTCCCAGCCCCAGCTTGTCAACATCCCGCCCGCTGTGTCTTCCATGGCCCAGGCATCTTCCTCGCTGGACGATTCCGCTTTCAGTTCACTTAACCACCGTTCAAAATCTTCCCGGGACTCCACCGTCAAAAACCCGCGCATATTCGTATGCCCGATCCCGCAAAGCGCCGAGCAGGCGATTTCATACACCCCTTTTTTTGTCGTTTGAAACCAGAATGTGGTCACGTTGCCGGGAACAGCGTCCTGTTTGATGCGCAAATTTGCGACATAAAAAGCGTGAACGACATCGTAAGACGACATCTGGACAACCACAGGAACGTCGACGGGGACGTGCATCTGGTTTAACGGGGCGACAATATCATCTTCTGTCGCGAACTCACCGTCGTCCCCGGCGTAACGGATGTTCCAGGCAAACTGCTGGGGCATGATCTCCACCTTCAAAACATCGCTGCCCTGCGGAAAATTCCAGAAGACTTCCTTAAGATCGTGAAACGACATATTCTCGATCACCATGTCTATAGAGAAGAAGACCAGCAGCCCCAGGCAAACCGTGGCAAAAATATGAACAGGCTTGTCGCCATGGTCGTAAACAGCCGCGTGCCCCGGCCTGGCGCGATACCGGAAAATAAAATAAATCAACGCCGCCAGGACCAGCCCAAAGGCGATCGTCACGACAAGATCCAGGTATTGAATCACGCGGTCGATCCGCCAGCCGTGCAGCGAAACATCTTCCGGAAAAGGGAGATACCAGATTCCGGCATGCGCCGCGTCCGTTGACAAAATCAATGCCGCGAAAAATAAACTTGCGATTCTCAAACAACGGACCATAACATCATTCCCTTTCTGAACGCAACGATAGCAATATAATCTATCAACATGCTGTTATATTATTTCCGGGATTTAAAAAACCGGCAAGTCGAGGGGGGCCGTCATCATCACCTGACCAGATCTCCGATGCTTGTCGTCTTTAAGAATTCATAGTAAGTATTTCGAACAATCTTCCACTTAGGATGAACGGCGCACGGGGCGGCATCCGAACACTTCTTCAAACCCAGGGTGCATTCCGACCATAAACTCACATTGTCGATCGGCTCAACCACCTCATAAAGCGAAATTTTCTTAGGATCCCTGATGAGTCGGAAGCCGCCCCCCAGCCCTTTCTGGGAAACAACAATTTTGCGGGCAGCTAATTGCTGCAGCATCTTGCCAAGATAATTCTGGGGAGCGTTGATCTTTTTGGCGATACACTTCGCTCCTGAGCATTGCCCTTCGGGCAACCGGGCAAGCTCTATGAGGGCGTTGATAACTTGTGTGCTTGTTTTACTCAGCATAATGGCTATCCATAATCGCATGCGATTATAGTGTTTATCCTCCGCCTTGTCAACCTGCCGCAGAACTTTTGCAACCGCACAACCCCGAACCGGAGGTCGTTAGCCCTCTTATTTCAAGCTTCCTCTCTCCCGGGGATCAACACTCTGAGGAAGGCTGTTTGCTCACCAACTCCTGGGCCATGGATTTGATCTTTTTCAAATCAACTTTCCCTGTCCCCAATAAAGGAAGGGCCTCGATGCGGCAGAAATTTTCTTTTTTGGGAATCCATAGGTTCGGCAGCCCCTTATGGGCGAGCCCTTCGCAGATGGAGGCGGCGTCCAGATCAACCGCGTGCAAAACGATCAACCGTTCGCCTTTTTTCTCATCCTCAACGGAGGAAACCGCCACGACCGGATCGACGGCGCCCACGATTTCCATGATATTTTCTTCAATCTTGATGTGAGGGACCATCTCTCCGCCGATTTTGCTGAACCGGCTTAGGCGATCGGTAATCTTGACGAACCCGTCGGAATCAATGGTCGCGATATCTCCGGTGACATACCATCCGTCCCTCATCACTTCCGCTGTCCTGGCCGGGTTGTTCAAATAACCCTTCATCACATTAGCGCCCTTGACCAAAAGCAGGCCCTCTTCCTCATAACCCTTGACCTCGAAGGTGTCCGGATCGACGACCTTGACCGCGACGCCAGGAATAGGGTGCCCCACCTTTCCAATCTTATGCCCGACCTGATGTTCTCCCGTCGTTTCGTTATAATACCCCGGGAATCCGACGGTCACGATCGGCGAAAGTTCCGTCGCGCCGTACCCCTCGAAGGGCATGACTTTAAATTTTTCGCAGAAAGCCCTGGCCAGCGGTTCTTTGAGTTTTTCCGCACCGACCACGGCCATCCTGATGGTCGCGAATTGTTCCGCCGTGCATTTGCGCAGATACGCGGACATAAAGGTAGGCGTTCCCATGATGATGGTCGCCTTGTATTTCTCCGTCAACCTGCCGATCGCCGCCGCGTCCATCGGATTGGCATGGTAGACCACCCCGATCCCCGTCCCCATCGGAAAACATAATGTGGCCGCGAATCCAAACGAATGAAAAAACGGCAGGGCCGCCATGACAACATCGGAATGTCCAATATCAAAGACCTGATAAAAACTCTCGATATTCGAAAAAATATTCGCATGGCTCAGCATGACCCCTTTCGGGTCGCCGGTTGATCCGCTGGAAAAAATGACTGTCGCCACATCGTCGACGTTCTTTTTATCCCCCTCCACAAAAAGAAACCGCAATAACGCCCGTGGCAAAAGGATCACGCACAGGGCCGGCACAATCCTTTTCAAATTTGAAATCCGGTCTTTCAGGTCTTCGACAAAAACCATTTCCGGCCGGCGTGGCATCCCGATCTTTTCGATAAAGGCGCGCGACGTGATCATGGTTTTCATGTTGCATTGCCGGACACAGGAATCAAACGCTTCCGCTGAAAGCGTAAAATTCAAATTCACCGGCACTTTCCCGCCGCAGGCGACGGCCAGGTTGGCCATCGCCGCCGCGCACGACGGCGGCAGGAGCACGCCGACCATTTCGTTGGTTTCCTTCGGCCGCCGGAACGGCGGAAACAACGCGCGCGATAACGCCAGCGCCCCGGCCAGCACTTCAAAATAACGCAGCCTCATCCCGGCAGAATCGGCCATGCAAAAACAAAAGGCGTGCCGTTTGACTTCGTCGATGAACGACAAATGAAGTTTCTGGCGGAATATCCCGCGCATCATGCTGGCCTCGGCGCCCAGTTCCTGCACGGCCAGGCGGACCTGATAAACTTTCGACGAGGCCGGCAAGGGTTTGCCGAATATCAGAGAAACCGGATAACGGGTCGACCGGGGGATCTTCCAGAAATATTTCCCGTCCGAATAGCTGAAAATACTTCCCCAGATGTTGTCCAGATAAATCGGGATGATGGGGGCATCCATCTCCCTCATGATAAATTCAACCCCCTTTTGAAACGGGAGCATATTGCCCGTCCGGGTCAGACGCCCTTCCGGAAAGATACAGACCAGCTCGCCTTGCCGGATGGCGGCTCTGGCCTCATTCAAACTGGCCAGCATGACCTTGGGACCGGACTTCGGATCAACGGGGATGGCCCGCAAGGCGCGGCAGAATAAATTTATCAGCGGGAGCTGAAAGATCTGCTGATTCATGATAAAACGCACCGGCCGCTTAAGAGTCGCGAGAATCAAAATGGCGTCGACAAAAGAAATGTGATTCGAAACAATCAGGCCGCCCCCCTTGTCCGGCACATTCTCGGCGCCGGCAGCGCGGAGATTGTAGATCGAATGCGCGATCAGCAGATTGATCAGCCTCACCAGCACAGACGGCAAAATCGTTACAATGTAAAAAGTCACCGCTATGGAGAGAATACCCAGGGCCACAAAGATCCCGGCCGGACCGATGCCAAGCTGGCCGCCCGCCAGCCACAAAAAACCGGAAGACAAAAGAACCCCGCCGGACGAAACAATGTTTAAGGCCGCCAGATACTGGCCTCTTTTTTCAGGAGGGCTGTATCGTTGATAAAAAGCGTTCAGAGGCACGGTGTAAAATCCCGCGCTTACGCCCAGAAAAAATAAACAGAGCAGAGCGGAAATAAAATTTCCGGGGACAAAACCCAGCATCAAACAAAAAACACATATTCCGGCGGCGCCGATGGGGACTAGCCCCAGTTCGACCTTCCTGTCCGAAAACCAGCCGGCGGCGACACCCCCCAGCGCGATCCCGGACAAGACGGCGACCAGCAGTAAACTGGTGTCTGTCTGGGCGGCTCCCAGGACATGGGAACCGTATATAAGAATATTCATCTGAAAAACAGCGCCCAGAAAAGAAAAATAACACAGGGCCAGCATCGTCAAAAAGAGGCCTTTGTCTTTCCGGATTTCACCCAGGACCCCGCCGACTTCCGCGAAGAGATTGGCCCGAAAGCCGCGGGCTGCCGCGGGGGCACTTTGCGATCTGATAAAAAAGCTGGCCATAAAACCGACAGCGGCCAGGCCGATCAAAACCAGCCCGACCCAATAAACCTTGCCGGCAAAAATATCCAGAAATTTTCCTCCCGCCGCGGTCCCGGCGATGATGGCGATAAACGTCCACATCTGGAGAAACCCGTTGCCCCGGGACAACTCCTGTTCTTTTAAAATTTCGGGAAGGATCCCATACTTGGCGGGGCTGAAAAACGCGCTCTCGACCATCAATAAAAACAACACCAGACACAAAAACCACAGATGTCCCGACAGAAGCGCGAAAAAGGCCAGCAGCATATTGACAACTTTTATGCCTTCCATCGCGATGATGACGGAGCGTTTGGGGAAACGATCGGCCAGGATCCCGGCACACGGCGAGAGGATCACAAAAGGCAGGATAAAGATGAGACCAATGATGCTGACGAACCGGGATGCCGCTTCCGGTGAGGGCAGCATCGTGATGGCCAGGAGAGAAACAATGATTTTAAAGGCATTGTCATTAAAAGCGCTGATAAACTGCGCGACCATCAAGGCTTTGAACGACCGCGAACCGCATGTCCCTTCCATAGGAGCCTCCCGCGAATTTTCGGATATTGTCAAGCGCACGGAACATCATCCCCATTTTGCATCTGGTCTCGGTGAGACAAGAATACGAAAATAAAAAAACAAATATAATCCGAAGGCGACCATCCAGAGAAACTGACTCACCCCAATCCATAAGACATATTTCGATTCGCTCAAGATCGGAAGAAAAACGCGAATCATCGCACCGGCAACAAGCGGGACGAAAATAAACGGCAATTGCCGGGGAGCTTCGGCAACATTACGGCCGGTGTGCCCCCACGACACGCGGGCCATCATTCCCAGCGAAAAAATACCAATACCTCCGGCGGTCAATGCGTGCAGGGCAGAATCATCGGGCCGGTGATGGATGATCGCACTCATTTTAAAAAGAAACCCGCTAATCAAAAATATATATCCAACGAACAAAATCCACAAAAGCGGCTTTTGCCATATCCCAGGGGTGTACCATCCTGCCAGCCGGAGGGTATGAACCGCAATCAGTGCGGCACATAAAACCGCCACGATAGCCGGGAGGTTGCAGAAGACATCCATGACAGAAAACGCCATTAAAAGGACTAAACTCAAAAAATCAAGGGCAGAGTTATTTCGCAAAGTTACCGGATACCCAACTCCGCGTTCGATAAAAAAGGGAAGGATTCTCCGGCTGATTGTGAAAATCAGACTCACAATGATATAAACAGCAAACCGCAAAGCCTTCCTTTCGATCTCAAGATTGGCGTAAAATAACGCCCAGGAGAACACGCCGCCACTTAGCAAAACGAGGATCAATTTTGAGAATACGGCTGACTGCCTCCATTGCTTGACGGCAATAATCGGCCGCATGACGGCAACCAAAAGAAAAACAAGAAACGCGGTATAGCATAACGCCATAGGCCATGAAGGGAAAGCCGCGGGCATAAACGCAAAAATACG
>CAYHZK010000135.1:0-6596 GCA_964361085.1 uncultured Planctomycetales bacterium | reverse complement strand
TTCTTTGGGGCAGCAAAGCGGGGACCCCTCGGGCGGAACTCCGGCCACATACATCTTTGGTTTCAAAGGTGTCGGCGGCACGCCTTTACCTGATCCCAACGTCATTCCAGAACCGGGAACTCTGCTTCTCCTGGGATCTGGTTTGGTCGGTCTTTACGGTAAAACCCGTAAGAAGTTAGCCTAAGTTTTTGTTTTAAGATGTTTTTCTGAAACCCCATGGGTTGAGTCGAGCAACAAGAGACTTGCCCGTGGGGTTTCTTATTTTTTATCGGATTTCTAAAGAGGGACTGTTGCAAAATGGCCAGATGCAAGGCATCGACGAGTGAGCGCGGAGACGTCCTCGTCGGACGTCGCACAAGCGAACGAGGAGATAACGCCGCAGATGGGCGTTTTGCAACAGTCCCAAAGAAGGGACTTGATTACCGGGACTTTTTTCATTACATTAACAGACATTGTGATCTTCGAGTTGAACTGCATTAACAGAGAGAGGGGAGCATGGAACGAATCATGAAATCATGGGGTTTCGCTGTTCTTGTCATCGGCGGGCTGT
Source organism: uncultured Planctomycetales bacterium (assembly GCA_964361085.1). GTDB lineage: Bacteria > Omnitrophota > Gorgyraeia > Zapsychrales > JANLHA01 > CAYHZK01. Next base: position 6,046 of record CAYHZK010000135.1, on the reverse strand, counting down.
TAATCTGTCCCCGGCCGGCTAGCGCCTTTTTTGTTGATATCGATACCGCGCCGCCTCTTGAAAAACAAAAAGAGTCTCCTGCCGAGAGTCACTATCAGACCGGGATTCAAAAACTCGCTCAAGGAGATCTGAAACAGGCCAGGGAAGCTTTTCAGAAAAGCCTTAAGGTCAACTCCAAATATGTCAAATCCATTCTGGGTTTGGCGGAAATCGCCTTTAAAGAGGGAGAAGTTCGACAGGCGGGGCAATACTTAAAAGACGCGATGTCCTTATCACCCGAGAGCGGGGATATCCAGACCGCGTGGGCCCGGTATCTTTATCTTGAAAAGCGTTTCTCTGAAGCCGAGGTCGCATTTAAAAAAGCGATCACACTCGCTCCTCGCGGGGTCGCCGCTTATGTTGACTTGGGCGATATGTACATGAACGCCATGCAAGACACCCGAAAGGCGATTGAGGCCTACAAAGGCGCGATTGATGTTGACCCGGAACATGCCGGGGCCCATTATGCCCTGGGTGTCGCCTTAAGCAGCTTGGGAAAGATTGAGGAGGCCCAGCCAGAGTTCGAAACAGCCCGGAATCTGGCGCCGGAAAATCCTTTGCCGATTCAAGCCCTGGTCCGGCTGCATCTGGAACGTCAGGAATATGCGAAGGCGTTGGAATATCTTGATGCCCTGCTGAAATTCAACCCAAAATTTGTTCCGGCCTATCTTGACCGCGGGGATATTCATATGATCAGCGGAGAGCATGAAAAGGCCATTCACGAATACGAAAGCGCGCTTAAGGTGGACTCCAAGTTTTCCCCCGCTTATGTGAAAATCGGCATGGTCCGGCAGATCCGCAAGCAGCCGAAAGAGGCGCAAGAGGCGTATCGAATGGCGATAAAACTCAATCCCAATGAAATCTTTGCCTACAATAATCTGGCTTGTGTGCTTGTTGAAAACCAGGGCGATATGGGGGAGGCGCTCAAATCCGCCCAAAAGGCTGTTGAATTAGCGCCCGGCGTGAGCCAGTTTTGGGACACCTTAGGGTGGGTGGAGCGCGCAAGCGGCGACACGGCAAAAGCCGTGACGTCTTTGGAGAAGGCGGTGTCCTTGCCCAACCCCACAGCGGAAACCTATTATCACCTCGGGGTCGTTTATACGGAAATCGGGAAGAAAAGCGAAGCAACCGGCGCCTTTAAAAAGGCCGTGGAAGGTAATCAGAATTTCCCCGGTCTCGAAGACGCTCAGCAACGTCTGCAGGCATTACAGTAAATTTGAATCGAAAATATTCCTCAACAAAAAAGGCAGCCCTTGTCAGGACTGCCTTTTTTATGTATCCATGGCCGTTTTGATTACGGTCGCTTGGGGCGGTAGATGTGGGTACTTTGACCGAAAAATCCTTCGGCGGATTCCATGAGGGTTTCTGAGAGAGTGGGATGAGGATGGATGCTCAATTTAAGGTCGGTGGCCAGCGACCCCATTTCAACCGCCAAAACGCCTTCCGCGATCATCTCGCCGGCGCCAACCCCGCAGATCGCGACACCCAAAATCCGTTCCGTTTCGGGATCGATGATGAGTTTGGTCAGCCCGTCGGTGCGGTTTAGCGTGATCGCCCGTCCGGACGCCCCCCAGGGAAATTTGACGACCTTGATCGGTCGGCCTTTTGCCGCGGCCTCGTTTTCCGTCAGGCCGCACCAGGCGATTTCCGGGTCCGTGAAAACGACCGCCGGGATTGCCGCGGGTTCAAATGCGACCTTATGCCCGGCGATGGCCTCAACCGCCACACGGCCCTCGTGAGAGGCCTTGTGCGCGAGCATGGGGTCCCCGGCGATATCGCCGATCGCGTAAATGCCCGGGTCCGTCGTCTGCCGCTGGGCATTGACCGCGACAAACCCGCGTTCGGTGACGGTGACCTTGGTATTCTCGAGTCCCAGATTCCGCGAATTGGGTTTGCGGCCGATGGCAACCAGCACTTTATTGAATTCTTCCGTCGAGATCTGCCCCGCCTTGTCTTCAAACGTCACTTTGATTCCCGCCGCGGTCTCTTCCATTTTGGTCACCCTGGTGCTGACCTTGATGGCGGCAAAATGCGTCTTGATCCGGTTTTCTAAAATGACGGCCAGATCGCGGTCCGCTCCCATGAGGAGGTTCGGCAGCATTTCAACCACGGTGACCTTGCTGCCCAATTCTGCATACACGGTTCCCAGTTCCAGCCCGATATAACCGCCGCCGACGACGAGGAATTTTGAAGGAATATCATCGAGATTGAGCGCTGTTGTTGAGTCAAGGATGCGCGGCGACGCCGGCGCGAACGGAAGGTTGACCGGAATGGAGCCCGTCGCCAGGATCGCGTGGGTGAAAGAAATCTGTGTTTCTGTCCCGTCGGTTTTTTGAACCTTGACGGACGTGGAATTGAGAAACGTGGCCCGCCCCTGGACGAACTTGATCTTGCGCTGTTTGCAGAGTTGACCCAGTCCCCCGGTCAAACGCGTGACGACACTGTTTTTCCAGGAACGAACTTTGTTGATGTCGATTTTAGGGGCCGCGAATTCAATGCCCAGCTCTTTGGCCTCGCGCGATTCCGAAAGGATTTTGGCGACATGGAGGAGGGACTTGGAGGGGATGCATCCCCGGAAAAGGCACACGCCGCCCGGGTTGACTTCAAGATCAACCAGGGTCACGTCCATACCAAGGTCTGCCGCTAAAAAGGCCGCCGCGTAACCGCCCGGCCCGCCGCCGATGACTAAAAGGTGAGTGTGGTCTGTGTTTGACATATGGTGTGGTTACGTGCCTCGTGAAGCGCACCACATGAAGCGTATTTGATTAAGTTCTTCGGTATTTCGCTTCACGCGCGACGAGGAACGAGTTTTATTTCCCCTCCAGTTCCATCAAAAACGGTTGTTCGATCGCGTCCGTGATCCATTTTAAAAATCTTGCCCCGTCCGCCCCGTCGATGAGACGGTGGTCGTACGAGAGAGACAGGGGGAGCATGAGCGTTGGAATCCCCTGCGCGGCCCGGTCAAAATTCAATTCGGTTTTGGCGCTGGAAATCCCTAAAATGGCGACCTCCGGCCAGTTGACAATCGGGGTAAAGCTGGTGCCGCCGATGCCGCCCAAATTTGTGATGGTGATGGAACCTCCGCGCATCTCGTCGAGCGTGAGCTTGCGGTCGCGGGCGCGCTGGGCGATTGTGCTCAACTCGTCGGCGAGCTGCAAGATGCTCTTCTTTTCCACGTCGCGCACGACCGGAACCAGGAGACCATTCTCGGTATCGACGGCAACGCCGATATTGCAGTATTTTTTGTAAATGATTTCGTTGGTGGTCACGTCGACGCTGGCATTGAATTGAGGAAACAGTTTGAGCGCTGAGGCCATGACTTTCATGATAAACGGGGTCACGGTCAGTTTCCGGTCGGGCCGCGAAAATTGCTTGCGCAGTTTTTCGAGGTTGGTGATGTCTGCTTTGTCGAACTGGGTGACATGCGGGATCGTCTGCCAGGCGTGGCTTAAGTGGTCCGCGGTTTTGCGGCGGATATTGTTCATCGGTTTGCGTTCGACCAGGCCCCATTTGGAAAAATCTGGAAGCGGCTGCGCTGTCACTCCGCCGCTGGCGCGCGGAGCGCCGCTCAGTAACTGCTTGGCATAGGCCTTGATATCGTCTTTGGAAATCCGTCCTCCGGGCCCGCTGCCGGGAACTTCGCTGATATTAATCCCAATCTCGCGGGCGAAACGGCGCACCGACGGGGCCGCGGCAATATCTTTCTCGACGGCGGGTGGCGGTGTTGCCGCGGCTGGGGCAACGGGGTGGTGTGTCCGTGCGACAGCCGGTTGGGTCAAAGGCGCAGCCGGTTCTGAAACGCCATGAGTTTTGGCGGCTTTGGTTTCGGGCGCAGGGGGCGGCGTTTGAGTTTTCGCGGGTGCCGTGGCACCCGCATCGATCTTCATCACCACCTGGCCGACCTTAACCACGGCCCCTTCCTTGATCAGGATTTCCTTGATAACCCCGGTGACCGAGGAGGGGACTTCGATGGTGGCCTTATCTGTCTCAAGTTCAAGAAGCGGTTGATCTTTTTTTACGGCCTGTCCGACGCTCACCGGGATCCTGACCGCGGTGCCGGACACGATGTTTTCACCCAGTTCGGGGAGTTTGAATTCAATCAACATAAGGAGCCTTTCCTCTAGCTGATCATCGGATTGAGTTTTTCCGGATTGATCTGCAAATCCTGCGCGGCCTTGGTTAAGACATCGGCCTTGATTTTTTTATCGCGATAAAGCGAACCTAATGTTGCGTAGACAATGTGCCGGGCATCCACTTCAAAAAAATCGCGCAGGGCCTTGCGGCTTTCGCTGCGGCCGAATCCGTCGGTCCCCAGTGAAACGAGCGGGCGGGGGACCCACCGGCTGATGGAGTCGGGCAGGGTTTTCATATAATCCGAGGCCGCCACAAAAACGCCGTCTTCATGGGCCAGAGATTGTGTGATGTAAGGGACCCTGGGTATTTCAAGGGGGTGGAGGGTGTTCCATCGCTCGACGTGGAGGGCCTCGCGGCGGATTTCGTTGTAGCTGGTCACACTCCAGACATCGGCGGAGACATTGTATTGTTCCTCAAGGATTTTCTGGGCCTCGATCACCTGATTCATGATGGCACCGCTCCCCAAAAGATGCGCGCGCAGGGCGAAATCTTTTTTGGCTGAGGTCTTGAATTTGTACATCCCTTTGATGATCCCGTCTTTAACGCCTTCCGGCATCGGAGGCATGGCGTAATTTTCGTTTCCAATACTCAGATAATAGAAAACGCTCTCCTGCTTTTCATACATCCGCTCAATCCCGTTGCGGATGATAACGGCCAATTCATAAGCAAAGGCCGGATCATAGGTGATGCATGTGGGCACTGAGGAAAGCAGGAGGTGGCTGTGTCCGTCCTGGTGCTGGAGCCCTTCGCCGTTCAATGTGGTGCGGCCGGAGGTGGCGCCCACGAGAAATCCCCGGCAGCGCAAATCGGCCGCGGCCCAGATCAAATCTCCGACGCGCTGCGGCCCAAACATCGAGTAATACGTGTAGAACGGAATGGTGTTGATCCCCTGGGTGGAATAGGCCGTGCCCGCGGCAATGAATGAGGAAATGGCACCCGCCTCATTGATCCCTTCTTCGAGGATCTGGCCGTCTGTCGCTTCCTTATAATAGAGCAGGCTGTCTTTGTCGACTGGCTCATAGAGCTGCCCCACATGCGAATAGATTCCGCACTGACGGAACAGGGCTTCCATCCCGAAGGTCCTGGCCTCGTCGGGAATGATCGGGACAATCAGTTTTCCGGTCGTTTCGTCCTTGAGCAGCTTCGCCAGGATGCGGACATAGGCCATGGTGGTTGAGACCTCGCGTCCTTCCGTGCCTTTATAAAATTCTTCAAAGGTTTCTTCAGACGGCGTTGTCAGCGGCGCGCTTTTTGTCCGTCGCTGAGGGAGGTAGCCGCCCAAGGCTTTGCGTCGTTCATGCAGGTACTGCAGCTCGGCGGAATCTTCCGCCGGTTTGTAAAACGGCGTCTGAACAACCTCCTCGTCGGACAACGGGATGTTGAAACGGGTCCGGAACTCCTTGAGTTCGTCTTCGTTGAGCTTTTTCTGTTGATGCGTGATGTTTTTGCCTTCGCCGCTTTCGCCCAGGCCGTAACCCTTGATGGTTTTCGCGATGATGACCGTCGGGGCGCCTTTGAACTCGACCGCGGCCTTGTACGCGGCAAAAACCTTTTCAGGGTCATGTCCGCCGCGTTTCATCTTGCGCAAGGCTTCGTCGGAAAGGTGTTTGACTAAGTCCAGCAGCCGCGGGTCATAGCCGCAAAAGTCCTGGCGGATGTACTCGCCGTTGGAAACGGAATATTTTTGATATTGTCCGTCGACAACCTCGCCCATGCGTTTGGCCAAAAGCCCTTCGGTGTCCTTGGCGAGGACGGGATCCCAGTCTCCGCCCCAGATGACCTTGATCACGTTCCATTGAGCGCCGCGGAAAAGGGCTTCCAGTTCCTGAATGATTTTACCGTTCCCCCGGACCGGGCCGTCGAGCCGCTGCAG
>CAYHZK010000134.1:0-6620 GCA_964361085.1 uncultured Planctomycetales bacterium | reverse complement strand
TCACATTGGGATCCTTGGCCCTTTTGGTGAATTCCTCAACCGACAGGGTTTTGGCGTGAAAGGCTTCCTCGGAAATGATCTTCTCCTGCGGGACCGGCGTCTCTCCCAGCAAAACAGCCTTGTCGGGATAGGCCGCGATCCAATCAAAGATCCCGGCGTCATAGGCGTAAACATTCTGAAACCCCAGGGCCATCGCCTGCTGGGCCGCCTCGTAACTTTTCTTGCACGTGTGCCCATTGCAGTAAAACGCGATTTTCTGAGGGGCGGTCTTCCCCCGGAACCCCTCGAGAAGGCTCCCGAACGAGGTGTTGGCAATCGGCGCGTGGCGGGCCTTAAGGATATGCACCACGTCAAACTCCGTCTGGGAACGGACATCAACGGTAATCACATCATCGTAGCCCGAGGCAAGTTCTTCCGTGGAAAGATACGGGACATCGGGAAATTCCGCGCGATGCGGAAAACCTTCCTCCTCCGCCGAGGCCACGGCGCACCAGACGGCTCCTATCAAAAGAAAGGTTAAAACGCCCCTCACCGCAACGTTTTGGCAAGAAATCGTTTGCATAATTTTCCCTCCTGATGGCTTTTAAAAACCTGGAACTCGCACGGCCCGTGCCCTGCCAAAAGTGAGTATATCATTCGCGCATTGGCTGCAAAGACAATTTACAAATATTTTAAGACTTAGGTGACTTAAACAACGATGCTGACGAGTTTGTTGGGGACAAGGATGAATTTCTTGATGGGGGTATTTTCTAAATATTTTCTCAGGTGCTCGTCCTGCATAATCAGGGCGCGCAGCTTGTCTTCGGAGCAGTTGAATTCGACGTCAAATTTGCCGCGGATCTTGCCGTTGATCTGGACGACGACCGGGACGACATCCTGCACCAGGGCCTTTTCATCGTAAGATGGCCAAGCCACGTGAGTGATGCTCGCCTCCCGGCCTCCCATCTTCTGCCACATCTCCTCACAGATATGAGGAGTCAACGGCGAAAGCAGCATCACGGCGGTCTTCAAGGCCTCATTGAACAAAGCCTGTTTGACGTCATTCGCGACGCCGTATTTCTCAAGGCGATTGACCAGGACCATGATCCGGCTGATCGCGGTGTTGAACTTGAACCCGTCGGAAAAATCCTCGCCGACTTTCCTGATCGCGGCGTGACGTTCGCGCTCCAGGTCCTTGTCCTGCTGATCACTGACGGCGGGCACACCCTCGGCAGGCTTGTATTTATTTTCAACGAGGTTCCAGACCCGGGAGAGAAATTTCCAGGCGCCTTCGATCGCGCTGTCGTTCCATTCCAGTTGATCTTCCGGCGGGGCGGCAAACAGGATAAACAGGCGCAGCGTGTCGGCGCCGAACGTGTTGATGACCGAATCCGGATCAACGGTGTTGCCCTTCGATTTTGACATGACCTCGCCGCCTTTCAAGACCATGCCCTGCGTCAACAACCGGTCGAACGGCTCGTCGACGTTGACCAGACCTAAATCCTTAAAAATTTTTGTAAAAAACCGCGAATACAAAAGGTGCAGGATCGCGTGCTCGATCCCGCCGACATACTGATCGACCGGCATCCAGTAAGCCGCTTCCTTCGCGTCAAAAATCTTTTCGGGGTCCTTCGGTGAGCAATAGCGCAGATAGTACCAGGACGAATCAAAGAAGGTCGCCATGGTGTCGGTTTCCCGGCGGGCGGCCTTGCCGCAGGAAGGGCATGGGACATTCACAAACTCCTGACACCGCGACAAGGGACTCCCCCCCTCGCCGGTGATCTTCACGTTTTTCGGCAATCCGACGGGCAAATCCGTTTCCGGCACCGGCACAGTCCCGCACGCATCGCAGTACATCATGGGGATCGGCGTCCCCCAATACCGCTGCCGCGAGATCAGCCAATCGCGCAGGCGCCAATGCACGGTCACCTTGCCGATACCGGTCTTTTCCATCCAGTCGGCAATCTTCTTTTTAGCCTCTTCATTCGCGATACCATCGAACTGACCGGAGTGAACAAGGGCGCCAGAGCCTTCATAAGCGGCCTTCAAGTCCGACGGCACAAGCTGCGGATTTTTGGGATCCTGAATCACGATCCGCAACGGCAACCCGTGTTCTTTCGCGAACAAAAAGTCGCGCTGATCGTGCGTCGGCACGGCCATGATAGCACCCGTGCCGTATTCCATCAGGACATAATCCGCGACCCAAATGGGGATGTCCTCGCCGTTGACCGGATTGACAGCGTATTGGCCGGTAAAAATTCCTTCCTTCTGTTTATCGCCGGACACGCGCAGACTCTTGCTCATGTTCCCGGCCTTCTCGACAAACGCCTTGACCGCGGATTCATGATCCGTGCCGGCAATCAACTTTTTCACTTGGGGATGTTCCGGCGCCAAAACCACATACGTCGCTCCAAAGATCGTATCCGGTCTCGTCGTAAAAACCGGCAACCGCTCGCCGGTCGCCTTGACCTTAAAATAAATCTCCACGCCAAAACTCTTGCCGATCCAGTTCTCCTGCATGGCCACGACCCGCGACGGCCAGTTTTTTAAGGTCTTCAAATCTTCCAACAGCGAGTCGTTGTAATGCGTGATCTTCAGATACCACTGCTCCAGGTCCTTCTGATTAACCTGGGTCTTGCAGCGCCAGCAGACGCCGTCGATGACCTCTTCGTTGGCCAGGGTCGTTTCGCAGTTCGGACACCAGTTCACCGACGAGGCCTTTTTATACGCGAGACCGCGTTCGAACATCTTCAAGAAAATCCACTGGTTCCAGCGGTAATACCCGGCGTCGCACGTGGCGATCTCGCGGTCCCAGTCATAGGAAAATCCCATTTTTTTCAAATCATCCCGCATCTGATCGATGCAGCGGTAAGTCCAGTCGGAGGGGTCGGTTTTGTGCTTGATCGCGGCGTTCTCGGCCGGCTGGCCGAAGGCATCATACCCGATGGGATGCAGGACATTGAATCCCTGCATCATCTTGAAACGGGCGATCACGTCGGTGATCGTGTAGTTGCGGACATGCCCCATATGAATCTTGCCCGAAGGGTACGGGAACATCTCGAGGACATAATATTTCGGTCTGGCCGGGTCGGCCGCGGCCTTAAAAATCTTTTTCTCGGCCCAAATCGTGCGCCATTTGTCTTCGATGCGTCGAATTTCGTTGGTGCTGTATGCCGGCATAGGTTTGACTAATGCAAGGGGGGGAACTCCCCGCCAGGGCGATCCCCCCCTTGCTTCAACAACATTGATTTATTACAGAGACGAGAGCTGCGGTTCTTTTTTATGAATGATGACCTGCGGCGCCTTGGCCTGGCCTTTTTTAACGGTCATCGTATGGTAATTCGAATCGCTTTTATAATAATCCTGTCCGCGCTCCATATACTGGGTATCGACCTTCTTCGGGAAAAAGAATTTTCGGCAGAATTCCTGGGCCGCCCCAACGTCAAAACAACGGCAGCAGTAGATGTCGATCGAGATAAAATTCTTGACCGAAAGGGTGTGGATCACAATCGAACTCTCAATGAGCGGCACCCAGCCCGAAAGCCCGGCCTTGTCCGGGAAAAGCCGCTCGTCGCTGCGAAAGATGCTGGGGGGCGACTGCTTTTCCATGCCCAGATACCCTACGACGTCGTCGAGAAATTTATAACACAACGATAAATCGTCACACACGCCGGCCTTGCAATCATAAAGATCAAGCAGCAACTGGTATCCAAAAACCTGGTTCTTGCTCCCTGTGGTTTTGCTCATTCGAATTCTGTCCCTTTTTGCGTTGTTAACGGGTGGCGGCATTGAGCCGATTAGTTAATAAATTAGACCAATTTATACTACAAATAAATAAAAAAATCCACTTTTTTTATTTCCGGCTCACCCCATTTATTTGCATTTTTTTCCCAAATCCCTTAAAATGACCTTGCTTAAAATCCCGTGAGGCAACACATGAAAATCATTTTGAACGGTCAAATCAAAGAATTGAATGATGTGGTCCATCTGCATCATATCGTTGAGAAATTCCGCAAAGATACCCGTCCCGTCATCGCGGAATGGAACGGCCAGATCATCAAGAGTCCGCAATGGCCGGGAATAAAAATCAAAGACGGCGATATCATCGAGTTGGTGAATTTTGTCGGAGGGGGATAGATAAAACGTATTTCGTATTACGTATTTCGCGAAATACGCGATCTCATTTCTAATATATGTCGACAACAGAAATCAAAGCCGCTGAAACCGTGAAGGATACTCCGCTATTGCTCGGCGGAAAAACCTTTACCAACCGTTTCCTGCTCGGGACCGGGAAATTCAAGAATAAAACCGATCTTGCCGACAGTATCACGGCATCCGGCACGCAGATCGTCACGGTCGCGTTGCGCCGCATCGACCTGGAGCGCCATGAAGACAATATTCTCGAATACATTCCGCCGCACATCACCCTCATGACAAATACTTCTGGAGCCCGGGACGCGCAGGAGGCCGCGCGCATCGCCCGCATCGCGCGAGAATCGGGCTACGGCAACTGGATCAAGATCGAGGTCATCAACGACAGCAAATACCTTTTGCCTGACAACGAAGAAACCGTCAAGGCGACTCAAATCCTCGCCTCCGAAGGGTTCGTCGTTCTTCCCTATATGTCCGCCGATCTTTACATCGCGCGGCGGCTCGTCAAGGCGGGCGCGGCCTGTGTCATGCCGCTGGGATCCCTGATTGGCAGCAATCAGGGGCTCAAAGCGAAAGAATTCATCAAAATTCTGATTGAAGAAATCGACGTGCCCGTGATCGTCGACGCCGGGATCGGCGCGCCCTCGCAGGCCGCCGAGGCCATGGAGATCGGCGCTGACGCGGTTCTGGCCAATACAGCGGTTGCGACAGCAGGACATCCCGCCGCATTAGCGAAAGCCTTTGCCTTAGCGATCGAGGCCGGACGACTGGGATATTTGAGCAAACTCCCCGCGATCAATCCCACCGCCAACGCCTCGTCCCCCCTGACTGGATTTCTTTACTCGTGAAGCAGAATTCGGGGATCGTGGTTCTGGATTCGCAAAAAGCGAGACCCTCCCCACGAAGGCAAATAAAAATTTAATACCATGCTCTCACTTGCGAAAATCAAAGACATCCTTGATAACAATGATCCCGCGTCGCTGGAAGATTTAGCGCAGCGGGCGGCGGCCTTGACACGGCAATATTTTGGCCGGACCATTTCGCTCTACGCGCCGCTGTACCTTTCGAATTATTGCAGCAGCTATTGCACCTACTGCGGGTTTCACAGCCACAATCGCATCCACCGCATCAAGCTGACCGATGAAGAGATTCGCCGTGAAATGTCCCACGTCGCCCAGACCGGGATCGAAAATATCCTGCTTCTGACCGGGGAGTCTTACCAGGCGACGACGCTCTCCTATCTTCTCGAGGCCGTGGCCGTCGCCAAACGCTATTTCACCGCCGTCAGCCTCGAAGTCCACCCCATGGAAACCGAAGAATATCAGCAATTATTCCAGAACGGCGTCGACGGCATTGCCGTCTATCAGGAAACCTACGACCGCGCCCGCTACGCCGAAGTGCACATCGCCGGCAAAAAAAGCGATTATCCCTATCGTTACGCAACACCGGAGCGCGTCGCCCAAAGCGGCATCCGTCATATCTCGATGGGAATCCTTTTAGGACTTTCAGAGATTGCCGGGGACCTGCTGGCGCTTTACGAGCACCTGAGAGACATGGAAAAAAATTATCCCGGCGTGGAGTACAGTTTATCGTTTCCGCGTCTGCGCAAAATCAAAGGACGGGAGTTCGCCGTCTGCGACGTGGACGATATCACTTATATTAAAATCCTCTGCCTGACCCGCCTGCTCTTCCCGAGGGTCGGCATCAATCTTTCGACGAGAGAAAATCCCAACCTCCGCGACCACGCCCTTGAAATCGGCGTCACCCGCATCTCGGCCGGGTCCAACACCGCGGTCGGCGGCTACGCCATCAAAGAGCCCGGCGACCAGGACCCGCAGTTCGACATCGAAGACACCCGCTCCGTCGCTGAAATCGTCCGCATGCTCAAATCCAAAAACTTCGACCCCGTCTTCACCGACTGGCGCCCGATTGGAAATCAATAATAGCGAGAATCATTTTGAATCGACCGGGATAACCGGCGCGAAAAGGATTTTTTGGAGCCTCACGAACAGAAAGATGACGGCGATAAGATACCCAAAGCTGATCCCGGTGATATACGCGTGAGCCGTAAGGTAGTCCGTGACAAACTGTGTTGCCGCTGTGAAATCGCCGCTGCTTAAAAACTTCGATACCTCCGGCAAAAGATCCTTGATTAAAATGATGAAGGCCTGGATCATCATAATCCTCGGCGGAGAGCCCAGGAGGACCGCCGAGAAATATTTTTGGAAAGAGATGCTGGTTAATCCCAGCGCCGGATCAAGGACGCGATAAGGCACCAGGATGATCGCGCGCAAGGCAAAAAGGTCCCCCCATCTCGCGCGGGCCACCCTCTGATCAAAATTCTGAAATTTCTCCCCCAACCATTTGAGCACAAACCCCCGGCCCAGCCTGCGGCTCAAATAAACCCACACCGCCGCGTTGATCGCTTCCCCGCCCCAGAGCACAAAACAACTCCCGTAAAAGCCAAAAAGAACCGCGGCGACGGGCTT
>CAYHZK010000133.1:0-6638 GCA_964361085.1 uncultured Planctomycetales bacterium | reverse complement strand
TGCGGCGGGCCGTTTTGTAGAGCACTGGCTTGTATTCGGAAAGATAAATGTTAAATTCTTCCAGCGTCTGTCTGGCAAGTTCTATGCGGTCAACGATGAAAAGGACCCGCTCGGCGTTGCGGGTCACTAAAAAGCGACGGATGAGCGCGGCGCACAGCAGGGTCTTGCCGGTGCCGGTCGCCATTTCGAGCAGAAACTTTCTGCGTTTCTCATTGTCAAATTGACCGGATATGGCGTCAAGGGCTTTGATCTGGTATCCGCGCACAACAACATCGGGTTTAAAAGGCTTGAGGTATTGAGAGGCGACCACCTCGCTCACCAACGGACGGGAGGGCTGGAGGTTTTTGAGGCGGGCGCGCTCCAAATCTTCAGGGGAAGGCATCCGCTCGATACGGTAAGCGTCCTGATCTTTGCGGGTGTAATTCCAGAACCAGTGTTCCTTGCCGTTGGAGAGGATGATAAACGGCGCCGACATGTTTTCCGCGTAACCCCGGGCCTGATCTTTAGCGTCGTAGGGGTCCGCCTGCGGGGCCTTGGCCTCAAGGACACACAGCGGGCCGAAGGATCCCATCAAGACATAATCCGCCCGGCCCGTCAATGTCGCCAGCTCAAAGCGAACATGCTTGTGCATATCCCAGCCGGAGGATTTCAGGGCTTCGTCGATCAAAACCCGGGAGAATGCTTCAGGAGGCATATTAAAAATTCCTTCAATTCTGCATTAACGGCAACAGCGCCGGGCCCGGAAAATCTACGCGATAAACTCCAGGTAATTTTCTCTGTCAATGACCTTAAACAGCGCTTCGGGATAGGCTTCGGTCCACTGTTTGGGCGGCTTGGTTTTGCCTTTGCCCCACTTGAATTCAAAGGCGAACAATTTGCCCTCCCGCTCTTCGATCAAATCGATCTCCCGGCGCTCCCACGTGCGCCAGAAATAACTGTTGGCATAGATATTCTGATAAAATCGTTTCTTGAGCCGTTCCATAAACAGAAAATTCTCCCACAATTCTCCCCCGTCGTTGCGGAGTCCCATCTCGTTAAAATTCGCGATCACGCCGTTGCGGATACCGTTGTCATAAAAATAATACTTGCCTTTCCGCACGATCTCGGAACGCAGGTTGCGGCTGAAGCCGCGCAGATTGTAAACAACAAACGCCTTTTCAAAGAGGTCCAGATAGCGCGCCACCGTTTTGGTGTCCACGCCGACCTGCTGTCCCAGTTCGCTTAACGAGACTTCCTTGCCCACCTGGAACGCCAGCAGGCGCAACAAATCCATAAGGGTCCTGGAACTCTTGACCTGTTCCAATTCCAGGATATCCTTGAATAAATACGACTGCACCAATTCTTCCAGCAGGCGGATTTTCTCGCTCTTTGATTCTGTCGCGGTGATTTCAGGATATCCACCAAAGACAAGCCAATGCTCCAGATTGTTTTTCAATTCATACGTGTTATAAATGCCCCGCAATTCCAGATGCGATACCGGATACAATGTCAGCGTGGTTTTTCTTCCGGTCAGGGGTTCACCCACCTGCCCGGCCAGTTCAAAAGAGGAAGAACCCGTCGCAATCACCTGAATACCGGGAACCTGGTCCACAAGAATCTTCAATCCCTGGCCGACGTTTGGAATTCTTTGGGCTTCATCGATAACGATTAAAGAATATCCTTGCGCGTATTCTTTGATCGCGTCAAAATCCTGCGACCCAAGAACAGTCTGTATCCGGATGTTGTCTCCTGAGTCCAGTCTATAGCGTCCCGGATAGGTGGCTAAAAAATCCTGGATGAGCGTGGTCTTGCCGACCTGCCGCGGCCCATAAATGACCAGGACATTGTTGGGCTTAAGGTAAGGGGTTAAATCCTGATAAAATCGCGGGAGTTTCATAAAACAGTATTATCATATTCCTGATAATATGTCAATTATGGGGAGTCAGATTCCATGGAGTATATGATTTCAGGTAAATCGTACTCACAGGGCGAGGACGCGCACTTAAGCAGCAACGATACAGATCCCGGCCTTGTTGGCGAGGGCGACACAGACGGCGCGGTCGATGATGAGGGTCTTGCGGGCTTCGATGGCGAGACAGCCGGCCTTGGCACGGATCATGTTGCGGATCGTCCTGGGGCCGATCACGGGGATGTCAAAACGCTGATCCTGCTTGGGCTTGCTCATCTTGACCACGACCGCCCTTTCCCGGGCGATCGTGCCGCCGCGCAGGATACAGCGGTCGGTGCCTTCCATGGCCTCAATCGCGACAATGGCCTTTTCCTTAATCACAACGGTCTGGCCGACATCCAGGCCGCCCATGGCCTTCGCGATGGCACGGCCAAAATCGATATCCGCCAGTTCCGCAAGCGTCGGGCCGCGGGAGGTGAGCGTCCCGGGCGGGGCAAGGTATTTGTTCAAGAGAAACGTGGAGTCGAGGAGCGTCATCCCCTCCTCCTTAAGCCGGTCGGCCAGGGCGGAGAAGATGGTATCGGCCTTGCGGTCCTTGATGGCCTCAATCAGCTTTTGAAAATCCTCGTCGAGCGCCACGGTTTTATCAAACAGGTTATTGGGATTGACCTGACCGGCCATAAGGACTTTCTTGACCCCCTGGTCCCTGAAAAACGAAAACAGCTTTCGCAGCTCCCCCACCTTAAACCAGGAAAAGCGCGCGACAAAAAATCTTAATAAAAGGGATGTGTCGCCCCGGATCCCGGCGGCAACGACGTTGATATTCTGCTCGCGGGCGGCCCGGGCGAACAGAAAAGGGAATTTACCGTTACCGGCGATGAGGCCTATCGTTTCGGAAGCCATCGCGCCTCCTCAACTGCACAGTCCGCGTTTGGTCGTCTTGGCGAAAAAAATCAGGTGATCCAATTCCGGGCAGGAGGGAATCTCTTTGACGATCTGTTCGATGGCATGGGTTTTGGAAAGGCCGGAATTAAAAAGGATTTTGAAGGCTGCCTTCAACGCCCTGATGGTCGCGGCGGCAAGTTTGGCGCGCTTGAGTCCCACAATGTTGAGACTGTAAACTCTGGCCGGATGCCCGTCGCACATCGAAAAAGGCGGGATATCCTGCACGACCTTGGAGCACCCTCCGATGATCGACAATCGTCCCAGCCGCACAAACTGGTGCACGGCGCTCAATCCTCCGACAACCGCGTTATCCTCAAGGGTCACGTGCCCGGCGATGGTCCCGCAATTGGCCATGACACAGTTGTTGCCAACCACACAGTCGTGCGCGACGTGCGAGTAGGCCATAAAAAGATTATTGTTCCCAATAATGGTTTTACGCCCGCCGTCGACGGTGCCGGGGTTCATCGTGACATACTCGCGGATCATATTGTTTTCGCCGATCACGAGCTCGACATCGTCGTTTTCGTTGAATTTCTTATCCTGCGGCGCGCTGCCGATAATGGCGCCGGTGAAGATCTGGCAATTCTTCCCGATGGTGGTGTGTCCGTCAATGACGCAGTGACTGCCGATGCGGCAGTTTTCTAAAATCGCGACACCGGCCCCGATGACACTGTAAGGCCCGACCTCGACACCTTCGGAGAGTTTGGCGTCGGGATGAATCACGGCTGTTTTGTGGAGTTTCATATCTTCCATCGCGGCTTTTAATCCAGAAAGGATGATTCAATAAACGAAAAAAGCATTTCGGTCTCGACGACAATGTGATCGCCCACTTTGGCGACCCCGCGCAGCAGGGCGGTTTTCTGCCGGTCCCGCACCATCTCGACCTCCAGGGTCAACTGCTCTCCCGGCTCGACGAGCTTGCGAAACCGCACCTTATCCGCCGACATAAATAGCGCTACTTTACCACGGTGCTCTTCGCTCGTCAACACGAGGATCCCCCCCACCTGGGCCAAGGCCTCCAGCATGAGGACCCCCGGCATAATGGGCCGTGTCGGGAAATGTCCGGTGAAAAAATTGTCGTTGATCGTGACATTCTTAATCCCGACAACCTTTTTCCCCCGCTCCAGATGAATAATCCGGTCCACGAACAAAAAGGGATACCGGTGCGGCAGGATCTTCATGATCTGCTGGATGTCCAGCTCCGTTTTCTCGCCCAAACGGCAATCGGGCAAAAAGCCGCGCTGGTCATAATACGTTTTCTGTTGAAAAATCTTTTTAAGCAGCTCGATATTGAGGGTGTGCCCGCTCTTGACGGCCACGACGTTGCCCCGGATCGGCTTGCCGAGAAGATAAATATCGCCGATAAAGTCCAGGACCTTGTGCCTCGCGAATTCATCGGGAAATCTGAGCTGGTTGTTGATGACGCCGTTTTTTCCGACGACAAGGGTGTTTTGGTAATTGGCCCCGCGGCCCAGGCCCTGAGACCGCAGTTCCCTGGCCTCCTCCTCCAGACAAAAGGTGCGGCAGGGGGCGATCTCGCGCTCGAAATGTTCGCTGTCAACCATGGTCGTGAAATATTGGGCGCGCAGAACCGGATCATGATAATCCAAAAGATACGACACCCGGAACTGCTGGTCCGGGACAATCAGAATCGAGGACCCGTTATGGCTCACGGCAATCGGTTCTTTGATCTCAATGTAATCCCGCTCCGACGACTGCGCGACAATCCCGGCATTTTTAATGGCCTTGAGGTATTCCAGGCCGCTACCGTCCAGTCCGGGAAGTTCGTTGGCGTTGATTTCGACAACAAGATTATCGACACCCAGGCCGCAGAGGGTGCTCATAAGATGCTCGACGGTATGAATCACCACCTCATTCCTGCCGATCGTCGTGCAGCGCGGCACGCCCGTGTCGCTTAAGATATTCTCGATTCCGACTTTGATGGCGGGAGATCCGGGCAGATCGACCCGGATAAAGGTGATTCCGGCGTTTTCGGACGCGGGCTTCAAACGGATCGTCACCGGATTGCCGGTATGCAGCCCCGCGCCGCTTAACGTGATCTCCTGCCGGATTGTCTTTTGTTTATCGCTCATTGAGAATGTCCTGTCTTAACGGCAATTTTTCCTGTTATGGTCTGAAACAATTTTATTATCTCTTTCCGCCCTGTCAACCAAAAAGGCGGCTTCTCGAAGTCCGACCAAAACCTTTGAAACGGCAGACACCCGCTAAATCTTAAGATGACGTCTAGCGCGGAAAGGCCGCGGCATTGCCGCCGTCCACGGGGATGACGGCGCCCGTGGTTTTGCGGGCCTGGGCCAGATAAATAAAGGCCTGCGCGACGTCCTCGGTAAAAACCTCTTCGGCGACGAGATTGCCGGAAAGATAATCTTGCAGCGTAAGCCCCCGGGCCTTCGCGCGCCGTTCTAAAAGGCCGCCGCTGTAAAGGGCGGTGTTTACCCGGTCGGCGTTGACCGCGTTGCTGCGCACGCCGATCGCTCCTCCCTCGACGGCGTACTGCCGCATCAGAGCGACCACACCGGCCTTCGGCAAGGCGTAGGGGCCGAACCCGGCTCCGGGATTAAAGGCGCTTTTGGAGGCGTTGAACAACAGCACCCCTCCAAGTTTTTGTCTTTGAAAAATTTCCATGGCGGCCTGAGCCACACTCTGATGGGCAAAGAAATTGATCTCGAAACTTTTTCGTAAAAGATCATCCGGGCAGGCCGCAATCGCCGACGAGGGCGCCACACCGGCGTTCGACACAACGATATCAACGCCGCCGAACGCCGCCGAACAGAGGCGAAAGGTTTCCCTGACGCGACGAGCGTCCGTCACATCACAAACAGCCATGGCTCCCTGCTGTTTCAGTTTGAGGACCGCCATGGCTTCCGCGAGTTTTTTTTCATCGCTGTCCGTCAAAAAAACATGGGCGCCCAGATCGGCGAAGGCCGACGCGGTCGCCAGGCCGATGCCCGACGCGGCGCCGGAGATCCACACGACACGGCGGCTGAAAGGTTTTTCCTCAACCCTGCCCAGCTTGGCCTGTTCCAGCGACCAGTACTCCATATCAAACAGATCGTCTTCGGGAAGGGCCTCGTACGACCCGATCCGCGCGGCCTTTTCGATGACGTCAATGGTGTGTTCGTAAATATCCAGGGCGATATCCGCGGCCCTGGCGTCGGCGGCGACGGAAAATATCCCCAGCCCGGGCACGAGCAAAATCCGGGGCAAAGGATCGAGGGGTGTTTTTTTCACCGCCTTCTTATGGATCTGCCGCTCAAAATACTGTTCATAATCTTTTTTAAAACGATCGACGGCCCCTTGCAGCGACTTCTGAAATTCCTTCTCCGCCGACGGCGAAACAGGCGGCAGGACAACGGGCCGGGCTTTCGTTCGGATGACATGATCCGGTGTGGCCGGGCCGCGTTGCGAGAAGACACGGGCTTCCTCACTGTTGACAAATTTCAAGATCGCGGGGCTCGCCCTGTGACGGACGATCATCCGCTGCAAGGGATCGCTCTGCCGCGGGACGGGTCGCCGCAGATGGCAGGCGCCGCGGATCATGCCGGAGGCCCTGGCAACGGCTTCGGGAATATTTTTTTCTTTAGACAGCGAAAGCGCCGTGAAAAAAAACGGTTTGACCCTGACCAAAAACTTTTCCGCGCGGTTGACCCACGCGATCATCCGCTCGTAACTCTCGCGGGCCGTCGGACCAAAGGTGAAAAAACCGTGCTTGAGCAAAACAAGGCCCTCGACATCAGGATTCTTTTCGTAAATCGCTGCGGCCAGTTTTGAGAGAGCAAACCCC
>CAYHZK010000132.1:0-6645 GCA_964361085.1 uncultured Planctomycetales bacterium | reverse complement strand
GTAGGGGGCGTCAGCCGCGACTTGACTTCTTGAAGACGACACGTCATACTTATTGCAGAAATCCCCTGATTTTTCCCTGTCTTTTAAGCATCTCCCCTTTGAAATTGCTTTTAAGCGGTTTTGTTTGCGGGTGTTGCGTCCCGGATGGGAGTTCGGGGGGGGGGGAGGGTCTTTTATTGACGGAACAATGAAGGACGGGAAGGCCGTGGTTAAGAGTGATCATTTACTTTTTTTTGGGCGCGTCTTATCGCTGCTTGTCGTAGGGGGATGTTCGCTTTATATTATCTTTGCCCTGAAACACAACAATGATAGAGAAATCCCGGCTTTTCAGGAAAACCCTCTGGCCGCAGCCCTGGAACAGCCGGAATTCTTGCAGGATTCCGCAAAACCCATGAGCTACTATCAAGAGATGATCGCCAGGCGGGATATGTTCAGTTTTAACCCCAACCCCGCCGCAATCCCCATCGCCACCGCCGGGCCGGTCGTGGCCGCGGCGCAAATCCCCCCTCTTTTCGCGAATCTGAAACTGGTCGGAATTGTCCTGGACGAAAATCCCCAGGCGATTGTCAAAGACCCGCAGACGAACAAGACATTTTTTTTATATCCGGGGGAAAATTTTAATGAAGCCGTCGTGAAAGAGATCCGGGAGGGGAAAGTGGTTTTCGAATATCAGGGCCAGATTGTGGAGTTGATACGAAAATGAGCGAGAGGGCATTAAAAATATTTTTCCGGCGATTGTCGTTGTGTTTTGCCGTGATATGTTTTTTGGGGACGGCTGTCCCGCATGCCGTCGTGGCCGAGGACAGCGTGGATAGCCCTGTCCCGCCCCTTTCGCCGCCGGATGCCCCCCCCTCCCCTTCGACCCAGTCAATAACCGCTTCCGCCCAGCGCATCGACGTCATTGATTTTAAAGAGATGGATGTCGCCGACGTGTTGAAGGTGATTTCCCAAAAAAGCGGCATCAATATCGTGGCCGGCAATAATGTGACGGGACGGGTGACGCTGTATCTTAAGGATGTCGATGTCCGGGACGTTCTCAATATCATTGCCATGTCCAATGACCTGGCCTTTGCCGAGAAGGATAACTTGATCCATGTCATGACCGGCGCCGACTATGAAAGAAATTACGGGCGTAAATTTTTTAAGAAAACCGACCGCGTGATCCAAAAATTGATTTACATCCACGTCATCGACGTCCTGCCCCTTTTGGAGCGGATGAAGAGCGCCGCGGGGACCATCATTGCCGATGACAAGACGAATACGATCGTTCTCGTCGATATGCCGGCCGGCATTGAAGAGATGCAGGCCTTTTTAAAAGAGGTTGATGTCCCGCGCACAACGGACGTCATTGAGCTCAATTATGCCCGGGCTGAGGA
Source organism: uncultured Planctomycetales bacterium (assembly GCA_964361085.1). Taxonomy (GTDB): domain Bacteria; phylum Omnitrophota; class Gorgyraeia; order Zapsychrales; family JANLHA01; genus CAYHZK01. The sequence goes on along the minus strand of CAYHZK010000132.1, from coordinate 5,269 downwards.
TATCGCCGAGAAGATCAATCCCATCCTGACCCCCAATGTCGGGACGATCCGTTTCGATAAACGTTCCAACAAAATTTCGGTCACGGATATCCCGAACAAACTCGAGGAGATTTCCAGGGTCGTCCATGCCTTTGATGTGAAAGAACGGGAAGTGGCCATCGAGGCCCGGATCGTCCAGGTGATTTTAAACGACCGGTCCCGCATGGGGATCGACTGGCAGGGCATTGTGGAAGAGTATCATGACCTGAAGCTGATCGGGAACTTTGATGTTCTCGGCGCCAACGATAAAAAAGGGGAATTGAGCGTCGGGACCCTGGCGCAGGACAACTATGAAGCCATGATCCAGGCCCTGACGGAATACGGCACGACGAACAATCTTTCCAACCCGCACATCATCGCGGTCAATAATCAGGAGGCGAAGATTTTAGTCGGCTCCAGCGAGCCTTACGTGACGTCGACGACAACGACACCGGCCTCCGGCCCGACCACCATTGCCGAGAGCATCAATTTTATTGAGGTCGGGGTCAAACTGTACGTCACCCCCACCATCCACAAGGACGGTTACGTGACGATGAAGATCAAGCCGGAGGTGAGTTCCGTCACCAAGACGATCACGACGGGGAATAACAACACCATCCCTGTCGTCGAGACGTCCGAGGCGGAGACGACGGTGATTGTCAAGGACGGGGTCACGATCATCATCGGCGGGCTCATCAAGGACGAGAAGATCCATACCGATAAAAAAGTGCCCGTGCTGGGCGACATTCCGATTTTGGGGACGCTGTTCCGCAGCAAGGACCATTCGTTGCGGAAGACCGAACTGGTGATTTTCTTAACGCCCAGGATTATTTCCGGAGATTCTCCGGTCGCCGATACTGCTATGACCGCGTCGCCGGCAAGTCCCGCCCCTTAACCGTATGGACAAACATGTCGAAAATCTTTTGGGCCGCCTTCTGATCAAGGAAGGGATCCTCACGGAGGAACAGCTCAAATCGGCCCTTTCCGAACAGGCCAAGAGCGGCGAGCCGCTCTCCGCGACGCTGCTGCGGCTGCAGCTGATTCATAAGATTGAGCCTGTCTATCAGCTCCTGGCCCGGCAGATCGGCGTTCCCTTTGTCCAGCTCAAGGATCAGGAGATTGTCCCGGAGATCATTGGCCGCATCCCGGCGCAGCTGGCCTGCTATTACCAGGTGGTCCCGGTTTCCGCTCAGAACGGGCATTTGACGGTCGCCATGAGCAATCCCCGGGACATCCATCAGCTCGACGGATTAAGCGCGAGCCTCAACTGCCGGATCAAACCTGTGCTGGCGGAGGGCAAGGATATTATTGATGCCATCCGGCGGTATTACGGTGTCGGCGCTGAAACGATCGAACAGATGATGGACACCGTCGCGCCGCATTCTGAGACCAGCCAGGCTGTCGAAAATATTCTGGAGATCGACTCCGAGGCCTCGATCGGGAGGTTTATCAACCAATTGCTGCTCGAGGCGTATCGCGACCGCGCGACCGATATTCATATCGAGCCCTACGAGGACGAGCTGCAGATCCGCTACCGTATCGACGGTCTTTTGTACGACGCCAAGGTCCCGGTCAACATCAAGCATTTCAAGGATTCGATCAACTCCCGCATCAAGATCCTTTCGAACCTCAATATCGCGGAAAAGCGTCTCCCCCAGGACGGGCGTTTTAAAGTCAAGGTCGGCGACGCCCGGCTGGACCTGCGCGTTTCCTTTCTCCCGACGGCGTACGGCGAAAGCGTCGTCATCAGGATCCTCAATCAGAATCAGCTTTTTGATCTGAGGGAACTGGGGCTGCTGGAGGGGGATTTGCAGACGCTGGACCGGTTGCTCCAAAATCCGCACGGGGTCATTTTTGTGACCGGCCCGACGGGAAGCGGGAAAACGACGACCCTGTATTCCTGCCTGTCCCGGGTCAAGCAGGCCGAAACAAAGATCCTGACGATCGAAGATCCGGTTGAATATCAGCTGCGCGGGATCACCCAGATTCAGATCAATCCCGCCATCGGCCTGACCTTCGCGCAGGGGCTGCGCTCGATGCTCCGCCACGATCCGGACATCATGATGGTCGGCGAAGTCCGTGACCGCGAAACCGCGGACATCGCGATCCAGGTGGCCTTAACCGGGCACCGGGTTTTTTCGACACTCCACACCAATGACGCGGCCAGCGGCATCACGAGGCTCCTCGATATGGGGGTCGAGCCTTTTTTGATTTCCAGTTCCGTGATGTGTTTTATCGCCCAGAGGCTGGTGCGCGTGATCTGTCCTCATTGCAAATATCCCGTCAAGGCGGCGCATTTTTCCGTCAGCTCCGACGATCTTGAGGATGCCGCGGTTTTTGCCGGCAAGGGGTGCGAGGCCTGCCAGATGACGGGGTATCACGGAAGGAAAGGCATTTATGAATTTCTCGTTTTGGATGACGACCTCAGGGACATGATTCACCGCCGGGCCTCGGCCACGCAGATTCACGCCAGGGCGGTTGAAAAGGGCATGAGGACATTGCGGCAGGACGGCTGGGAAAAGGTGAAAAAGGGACTGACCACGCCCGAAGAAGTGATCCGCGTGACACAGGAGAGTTTGCAGTAATGCCCCGATTCGTTTATAAAGCCAAAGAAGGTCCGGGTGCTGTTCGCGAAGGTGTCGTCGAGGCCGGCGACCACCGCAACGCGGTTTTGAAGATTGTGCAGCTGGGATATGCGCCGCTGGAGGTCAAGGAAGCGGACCGGTTGAAAACGGTGTCCGTCAAGAGGATCGTGTCAGCCGGTGTTTTTGCCCCGGCCGTCACACTGCACGATATCGCGGTTTTTATCCGGAGGCTCTATGATCTTCTGGACGCGGAGATCCCGCTCCTGAGGGCCCTGCAGCTGATCGTGGATCAGACCAAAAAGCCGATTTTAAAAGACATTTTAAAACAGGTGCACAGTTCCGTCCAGAACGGAGCTTCCTTATCTCAGGCTTTAGCGCAGCATCCACAAGCCTTTCCCTCCTATCTTGTCTCGATGACAACGGCCGGGGAGGTGAGCGGACGGTTAACTTATGTTTTTAACCGGCTGAGCCAATTGATTGAAAAACAGCATGAGCTGATCTCAAAAATCAGGATGAGCATGATGTATCCGGCCTTGATCATGGCCGTCGGATTTTTTGTGACGATTGTGATGTTGACCTTTGTTGTCCCGCGGTTGAGTGTGGTTTTTGACGATATGGGACAGGAACTGCCTTTCATAACAAAGGTCTTGATGAATGTGAGCCATTCTTTGGTCCGGTTTTGGTGGTTGTGGGGAGGCGCTGCCGTCGCCGGTATTGCCGGGGGCGTGCACGTCTGGCGGTCTCCCAAATTGAAGGTCGCGCTGGACCGTTTTGTTTTGAATCTCCCCTTTTTGGGAGAATCGCTGAAGATTCAAGAGATGGAGCGGCTGGCCCGGACGATCGGGATTATGTTGGAAAGCGGCGTTGCCGTCATGACGGCGCTGGAGTGCGCCGAGGGCGTTGCGCAGAATGCGGTGATCAAGGCCGATGTGAAAAGGGCTGCGGCGGCGGTGGCCAACGGGATGACTCTGGCGGCCGGGTTCCGTCTCAGCCGGTTGTTCCCGGCGGACGTTGTCAGCATGATTGAAATCGGCGAAGAGACCGGCCAGGTCGAACATGGATTTTTAAAATGGGCGGAGACCTATGAACGCGAATCCGAGCGGCTGGCCAAGATCACGGTCGATCTGATTGGGCCGCTCATGATTCTCATCCTTGCCGCCCTGGTCGGCTTTATGTTTATCGCGATGCTCTTGCCGATCCTGCGGATGAATTTGATTGTGTCTTAAAGCTGTATTCGAATTACCGTTAATCTGTGCGTGGAATTCGACGGCTTGTCAAAAATTTTACAGGCACGTTTAGCCTGTCATTGTTTGACGAACCGCCGCAGGCGGTGAGGAGTTTGACAGGCTGTGACCGTAAAATCTTTTGACGCATAAGCCGTCATGGAGCGCACAGATTAACGGTAATTCGGGACATTACTGAGGAGAGAAAAATGAACTTTAGAAAACAATCCGGATTCACTCTCGTTGAAATTTTACTGGTGCTGATTATCATCAGTGTGATGGCGGCCATGGTGGTCCCTCAGTTTGCCGGCCGCGGGGAAGACGCCCGCCGGATGGCGGCCCGCGCGGACATCGATACGAATCTCGCCACCGCGCTGGACCTTTACGAGCTGGACATGGGAACGTATCCCAAGACGCAGGACGGGCTGAAGGCCCTGCTGGAGAGGCCTTCGTCATCGACGGACACCGACCGCTGGAACGGGCCGTATCTGAAGAAAAAAGCCATTCCCAAAGACCCCTGGTCGCGGCCCTATAGCTATGCCTTCCCCGGGACACGCAATCCGGACGGTTACGATCTGTTTTCGCTGGGCGCGGACGGAGTCGAAAGCAAGGATGACATCACCAACTGGGCCGCCGAAGAAAATCCCCGGCCATGATGTTGCGGATGCGGCGCTGCAAGGCGTTTTCGCTCATTGAACTGCTCCTGGTGATTGTCCTTCTCTCGGTGATCGCGGGGCTGACGATCCCGGATTTTGGCAGGACTTATCAGAAGGTCGCCTTAAAACAGGCTGTCGGCGATATTGTTTATCTGATGCGTTACGCGCAAAGCCGCGCGATTTTAAGCGGGCATGCCCAGCAGATTCATTTTGACACCGCGCAGTCCCGCTATTGGCTGACGCAGTCTGCCGCCCCGGAGGACGGCATGTCCCCGGCCCGGCCTGAACCCGTCGCCGGCAGGATGGGAAAAACGTTTCGGCTGCCGGACAAGGTCCGGCTGGAATCCCCGGTGTCCGCCATCGGATTTGGCCCGGACGGGACGATCGACAAGACCCGGTTTTTGGTGTGCCTTAAAGAAGAGTGCTTGACCGTCTCGACGCAGGAACAAAACGGATATGTCGATATTATTGAAAAAAAATTGTAGCCGGCCCCGCAAGGGCTCTTTGCTTCTGGAGGCGATCCTCTCTGTGCTGATCATGTCGGTTTGTCTGGTTTTGGTGATCCAGGGTTTTATGACGGTGGTGAGAGCGACCCGCGAGTCGGACGGTTATGCCCGCGCGGTCTTCGCCGGTGAAAACATGATTTTTGCCCTGATGCAAGCCATGACCGCCACAGCGCCCTGGAACGCCGATGAAATCCCGCGCGACCCCAACCAGACGATCCGCATGACGAAACAGCCGCACGAATCCGGGGTCGAGCGCTCCGAGATGCCGGCGCACCGCCCAG
>CAYHZK010000131.1:0-6708 GCA_964361085.1 uncultured Planctomycetales bacterium | reverse complement strand
ATCGTGGACAAACAGCATGAAGGTTTGGTCGCCCAGCTCAACAAGAGAAAGGGTCGTGACATAAAGAACGGCGGTCACGACGATAAAAAAGGCGAGATACAATGCGGTCATAAAAACGCCGGGGAGATGAGCGCGTGATTTTTTGAGTGAGCTGAGCGTATTGATATGTGGTTTTATAAGAATAAACCAGATATTAACGCTGCAAAAGATGCGAAATATAATCGTTGTGAATGTGTCGAATCTGACATTGATGGACAGGGCCACGATGATCCAGGAGATCATCCGCAAAGAATACGGATGCAGAGGGCTTCCCCGCTGAAACCACAGCAAGAGTGATAAGACGACGAACCCTGTTTGCATAACCTTTATCGCGCCCGGGGTCCCCATGGCCAGGAGCGATGAATCGGGCAAGAACATCCGCCAGAGCCATCCGATGAAAAGAGACAGCCCGATCAGATTGGCCCACGGCACCCGTGTCACGGGAACGGCCGTCCCGGAATGGGCGTGCCGGCGGTCTTTGAAAAAAGAAATCAGAAGGATCACCCCGCAGATCGTCGGCAGAACAGCATCCTGCTGGCACGCGCCGTAGACGGCCCAGGACGAAAGCAGGGTGATCAGCAATTCGACGGCAGTGTTTTTCATGAAACCATCGTGTCCTTCGTTTTTTCCTGGACAACCGTAATGTCCTGATCCGGTTGTCGTGTCAACGGCCGGGCTGCGATGACAATGACGCGCAGGCTGAGCCCCAGATTCCGCAGGGATTGGCAAAACCGCGCCCGTTCTTCGTCCCAGTCTTTCAGGAGTACAATCATCGACGAGAGCTGCCGCAGGTAAGGCGTCAGGCCCGCCTGCAGCCGGTCAAAATGGATTTTGGGAACGCCTTCGATGCAGGCGAGGATTTCCAGAAGATTGTCGAGATGGGCCAGGGCCCGGCCCATTTGAAAGTGGTGCAGGAGCTCTCCGGCCGCGAAGAGGTCGATGATGTATTCTTTTTTGGCGAGCGCGTCCGCGATTCCCGCGGCCATCGAGATCCTTTGCTCCAGAGAATCGGGGTTATCCCGGGCGAGGAGTTCGTTGTCGAGCAGGAGTCCGATGCGGACGAAGTATTCGTCGACATATTCTTTGACGATGAGTTTTCCAGTGCGGGCATAGGACGGCCAGTGGATGTCCCTCATGCGGTCGCCTTGCCGGAATTCGCGGGTGTTGAGGAATTCGTTGGAATTCCCGACGTTGGAGCTGACCGCGATCCCGCCGGGTTGATAGACGCGATGAAAGGGCAGGCGGAATTCCCGCTGCGAATGAAACGCGGGGTAGACGACGAGCCGGTCTGTTTGCCCGACGGTCACAAGCCAGCGGAACATGTTGGAAGGAAAACTGCTCCCGGCCCACAACGGCGGAAGATGATATATCCCGCGCCGCCGGCAGCGCATCGCCAGGGTGACGGTGCGCTGCTCTCCGGGGGCGAGCGCATCGATGGGAGGGGACACCCGGTGGTCATAAGCGGCGCTGTAAAGACCATAGGGAAGGCACCGTTCGAAAAGCGAAATTTCCCGGGCCGGTCTTGTTCCGGTATTTTTTACAGTGACCTGGTAAATCATATTTTCCCCGGCGTGAGGAGGCGCAAGCCATGATCGGGATACACTCAGGCGGGGCCGGTAAAAGTACGCAAAACCGATAGCGGTCAGGAGGAGGGCCAGGGCAAGGCAGGTTAAAAGGTAGGCGGAAATATGCAGGCCCGGGGCCGCAATGCAGGCGCTCGCGAATAAAACCGAGACGAGGATCCGCCCCGAATCCGTGAATCCGGCATGAAGGTAGGCCAGAAACCGTTTGAGAAACGCATGGTCCTGGGCCGGCATAAAAAATGACCAGCGGGGGCGGGGCATGATCACTCCAGCACCGGAATAACTATTCCCCGTTCGCTCCATGGCAGCTTAAGCGTCAAAAGATTTTCCGGTCACTCGCGCACATAACTCCTCACCGCCTGCGGCGGTTCGTCAGACAATGTGCGTTAAAGCGTGACCAGAAAATTTTTGACAAGCTGCCGAATTCCGCGAACAGGTAACAGTTATTCCTTCTTGTCTTGCATCTTGTCATAACGATCCGGCGCGTATTCATTTTGGAACCTTGATGGTGTTGATGATCTCGGCGATGATGCTCTCGCGGGATGTTCCCTGATACTGGGATTTTGTGTCGAGGAGGACGCGGTGCGAGAGCACCGGGACCGCCAGCGATTTGACGTCCTCCGGGATCACGTAATCGCGCTGCCCCATCATGGCCTTCGCCCGGACGATCCGGCTGTACAAAAGCGTCCCCCGCGTGGACACGCCCAATCGCAGGTGCGGATGCCGGCGTGTCGCCTGGACAATCGCCAGAATATATTCGCTCACCGATTCTTCGATGTTGACGTGGTCGACGGCATTGCGCAGGTCTTTCAGAGATTCCAGGGAAAGGACCGGCGAGATTGTTTCAACGGGATCTTCGCTGGTCCGGTTGATGATCAAACGTTGTTCTTTGTCCGGTGCCAGATATCCCATGCTCAGCTGAAGCATAAAACGGTCCAACTGCGCCTCGGGAAGAGGATAGGTTCCGTGATATTCGATCGGGTTCTGGGTCGCGAGAACGATAAAAGGAGTCGGGAGGGGATGACGGGTCCCGTCGACGGTGACGCGTTCTTCGCCCATCGCCTCCAGCAGCGCCGACTGGGTCCGCGGCGAGGCCCGGTTGATCTCGTCGGCGAGCACGATGTTGGCAAACAGCGGCCCCGGGTGAAAGGAAAAAGTCCCGCCGTCCTGATTGAAAATGTTGATGCCGGTGATGTCCGTCGGTAAAAGGTCCGGGGTGAACTGAATGCGGGTGAAGAGTCCGTCTACGGTTTTGGCCAGGGCCCTCGCGAGGGTGGTCTTGCCCACGCCGGGGATATCCTCAATCAGCACATGTCCGCCGGCCACGAGCGCCAGGATGACCTGCTCAATCTTCTCTTCTTTCCCCTGGATGACGCCGGAAAGATTGTCGCTGGCCTGTTTCATCAGGCGGTAAACTTTGGGAATATCAGGATTCATGCCGGATAGAGACGGATTTGAATTTCTTTCATTAGACAATATCTTCAAATCAATAGCAAGCCTCATATCGGCTTTATTTTAAAAATGTGTGGCGGGTGAGATTGCGGAAATGTTATACTTTCAATCGCCGACAGAATAAAAGGGGACCCATGGTCAGAAGTCTTTTCACCCATATCAATAAATACCAGCAGCGGATTTTGCTTCCCGCCCTTGTCGTCTGTCTTATCTCGTGCGCGGCCACTCTGTATTGCCTTTATTACATCACCTACGTCGGCAACAACCTTGCCGCCATTTGCAATCTTGACACGGCCCGGCTGCAGCACGATATCCCCTCATTGATCGATATTCACCGCTTTAACCGGATCGTCCCGTGGTTTTTGTTCGGCATGACCGTGGTGTTGTCTTTGGTGATCTGCCGGCTTTACTACATTTCGAACAAACTTCTCGGCCCCTCCGAGCGGATTTTAAAGGAACTGGACCAGATGTTGAGCGGCGAGCGCAAAGACCCCGTCGGCACCCGGCCCGGCGATGAAATCTTCGAAGAGTTGTTCAAACGGATCAATCCTCTCCTTAAAAGAATCCAATAACTCCCGGATGATTTTCCGGACAAGAATTGCGGCCTGAAGGACAGCCCGGTATAATGTCCCCTTAACCGGGAGCTCCTCATGACATTCTGGGCTTTGTTGCCGTTCCTCTGTTTTGTTTTACTTTTCTTATTCTTTCTCTGCACAACACAGCGCTGGCGTTATTCTTTTTTTTTCGCCTCCCTGGCGTGGGGCGTCTTTGTCGTCTTTGTCTCCGAAATGTTAAGCCTTTTTAACGGCCTCACCCGGAACGGTGTTCTGGCGGCGTGGGTCCTTTTTGCTTTGGCCCTGGCGGCTGTTCTGGCGGGCACCTTCCGTCGGGGAAAGCGCATCCCAAAATTTTCGTTTTCGCAATATGCCGCGCAGGATTTTTGTTTACTGGCGGGGGTGGGAACGGTTGTCATCATCACCGGCCTTGTCGCTGTCGCCGCCGCTCCCAACAACTGGGATTCCATGACCTACCACATGAGCCGCGTTGTTCATTGGATCCAAAACCAGAGTGTCGCGCATTATCCGACGCACATTCAGCGGCAGCTTTACCAGGGGCCGTGGGCGGAGTTCGCGATTCTGCAGTTTCAGATTTTAGGAAACGGCGATCGGCTGGCCAATATGGTGCAATGGTTCAGCATGGCCGGCAGCCTCCTGGGGATATCGCTGCTTGTCTCGGAGATGGGGTTTTCGCTTCGCAGCCAACTGTGGACGGGCTTTGCCGCGGCCGTTCTCCCGATGGGGATTCTGCAAAGTTCCAGCACCCAGAATGATTATGCGGTCGCTCTGTGGCTGATTGGCCTTGCCATTTTTGTCGTCCGGTGTAATCGCGGTCAAGGGAAATGGGGGGATACCGTTGCCCTGGGCGTCAGCCTCGGGCTGGGCGCGTTGACCAAGGCCACGGCTTATATCATCGCCTTTCCTTTTTTAGTCTGGTTTTTCGCCGTCGGGATCAGGCAGCGGGAAAAACGGTTATGGCGGGAATCGGCGGTTATCTTTGTTTTGTTGATTGTCATCAACCTGGGCCATTATAGTCGCAACACCGGGTTATACGGTTCTCCTTTATCCGGCGGCGAGCAAAAATATTTTAATGAAGTATTCTCTCCCGGTGTTCTGATATCGAATCTTGTCCGGAACGGCGTTTTGCATCTGGGCGCGCCGCAGCAGAGTTTTAATCAGGGCATCAAAGCCGGCGTTGCGGCGTTTCACCGCATGCTCGGGCTGGACCCCGGCGACCCGCGCACAACGTGGGGCGAGTTCGATGTGCCCGCGTGGTCCACCAATGAAGATATCGCCGGCAACCCGCTGCATCTGATATTGATCGTGCTCTCCGTCGGTCTTTTTCTTTGGCGGCGGGAATCGCGGAGTGACAGCGGTCTTTTGGTTTATCTGGGGGCGGTCTCAGGCGGGGTTTTGCTGTTCTGTCTTGTGCTGAAATGGCAGCTGTTTCACAGCCGTCTGCAGTTGCCGCTTTTTTTGCTGGCGATGCCGTTTGTGGGCATCGCGCTTGCGCGGATTAAAGGCCGCTGGATTTTTTATGGAGTCCTCATTGTTTTTTTGATGGGCGCCTTGCCGTATCTTTTGCACAACGAACGGCGGCCGCTGTTGGGCAAGCGGAATATTTTTAACATAAAAAGGGCGAGCCAGTATTTTTCTTACCGCCGGTTTATGGAAGTCCCGTTTGTGGGCGCGGTGAAATTCGTCGGGAGCCAGGGGTGTTCCGATGTCGGGCTCCTTTTTGGGGCGGACGATTGGGAATATCCGTTCTGGGCGTTGTTTGCCGAGTCTCCGCGGCCTGTCCGTTTGCGTCATGTCCATGTGAAAAACATTTCAGCAAAACAGGAAGAGAGAGAAGGGGCGGACTCCCTGCCGTGCGCGGTGATCACCCAGAGCGAGGCCGGGCGCGTGATGGTGATGGCCGGCCTGGGATACCAGAAGAGCTGGCAGTTTTCTTTTGTCAGCGTGTATACGCCGATGACGGAGCTTCAACTGCAAAAACTGCTTCAATATCTTCGATAGCGGAGCGAAGGAACTAAAATAGATTTTGTGATACAATCCCTCCATGTTCAGCGTAGCTCAGATCATATCGATCAACATCTCCGCCGGCGGGATTCCCAAATTGCCGGTCGAGTCGAGAGTGGTTGCCTCGGCGGGACTGTCCGGCGACGGGCATAACCACGACAAGCACCGCACGCCCTTTCAGGCGGTCTGTCTGCAGGACAGCGAACGGCTTGAGGACCTTTGCCGTGAAGGGTTTTCTCTGACGTGGGGGACGACGGGCGAGAATTTGACCGTGCGCAATCTCCATGTCAACGCCCTGCCGGTCGGGACAGTTTTGGAGTTTTCCGGCGGTGTCGTTCTGGAGTTGTCCAAGGTGCGCAAGCCTTGTTATGTCCTGGATACAATCGATCCGCGCTTGAAAGACGCCATCGAGGGCCGCTGCGGGATGTACGCCAAAGTCATCAAAGAAGGCGTCCTGACGACCGGCGAGACGATCCGGGTCCTGGCGCCTTCCATTCCAACCCGGGTGGAGTTGCCGGCCCCAAACTTAAATAATCCTTCACATCCCTCCCGTGGTTAATATCAGCGACCCTATGGATAAAAGCATTTATATCCTCGGCATCTCGGCGTTTTATCATGACAGCGCCGCATGTCTGATTCGCGACGGCGACATCATCGCCGCCGCGCAGGAGGAACGCTTTACCCGGAAGAAACACGATTTTGTTTTTCCGAGCCAGGCCGTCCGGTATTGCCTTCGGGAGGCCGGGATTTCCAGCGACGATCTCGACTACGTTATTTTTTATGAAAAGCCGTTTATCAAATTCGAGCGTCTGCTGCTCACATATTTGAGCTATGCGCCCGCCGGACTGCTTTCTTTTTTGCACGCGATGCCCCTCTGGCTCAAGGAAAAGCTGTTCTTGAAAGACCTGATCCGGGAGAATCTGGACTTCGGCGGGGCGATCCTCTTCCCGTCCCATCACCAGTCGCACGGGGCCTCGGCTTTTTTCCCGTCGCCGTTTGATGAAGCGGCGGTCCTGACGATGGATGGCGTCGGAGAATGGGCCACGGCGACCGTG
>CAYHZK010000130.1:0-6714 GCA_964361085.1 uncultured Planctomycetales bacterium | reverse complement strand
AGGATGGCCAGACCGGTCTTTTGGCGGCCCCGGAAAACAAGAACGACCTGGTCGCGAAATTTTCGCGGCTGATCAAAGACCCGTCCCTGCGCTTGCAACTCAGCCGGGCCGCGTTAAACTTTGTTAAGGCCCATTATTCAAAGGAAAGAATGGCCAGGGATTACGCGAAGGTTTATGAGGAGATCTTGAATGGCAGGACGTAAACGACTTTTATTTTTGGCCCCGAGGCTGCCGCTGCCCGCCGACACCGGCGGAAAAATCCGGACGCTCAACATTTTAAAGCAACTGGCGAAACGCTTCGATATCCGCCTGGTTTGCTTTTCCTTTTCGGGCGATGACCGGCGCCTCTCGAAGGACATCGAGGCCATGGGTGTCCCGGTGACACTGATCCCGGCTCAGGAGACGGGCGTGTTTGCGAAGATCGGTCATGTTCTCTTCAACCCGCAGCCGTATTCCATCGCCAAATATCGTTCACCCCGGATGAAAGCGGAACTTGAGAATCTCAAAAAATATCCCTGCGACGCCGCGCACATCGACCATCTGCACATGGCCCATTACCGCGGTTGTTTCGACGGCCTGCCCTGCGTTCTGGACGAGCACAACGTGGAATATAAAATCCTCGAGCGATGCGCTCATGTCGAACGGACGCTCTGGAAAAGAATTGTTTTTCGCATGCAGGCGAAAAAGATGCGGCAATTTGAAGCGGCCAGGGCCCGGGAATTTTCCCGATGCCTGACGGTGTCCGATGACGATCAAAAAATCCTCACCGAAATCACCGGCGGGGCGGTCCCGGTCGCGGTCGCGGCTAACGGGGTGGATACCGAATTTTTTACGTCCGGGGCACACGGCAAACCTGAAGAAGACGCGCTGGTTTTTACCGGCTCGATGGATTGGTTGCCAAACAATGACGCCGTCGTGTATTTTTGTAAGGAGATCCTTCCTTTAATATGGAAGGTTAAAAAACAGACCAGATTTTATATTGTGGGAAAAGACCCAAGTCCTGCCATTCTGGCCATGGCCCGGGACGATCAGCGCATTATCGTGACCGGCCGTGTCGATGATGTTCGTGTCTTTATGGAACCCGCCAGGGTTTTTGTGGTCCCGATTCGGGTTGGTGGGGGGACGCGCTTGAAAATTTTAGAAGCCCTGTCCATGCAAAAGGCCGTTGTTTCAACCGCCGTCGGCGCTGAAGGGATCGCGCACACAAACGGAGAGAATATCGTTATCGCCGATGATCCCGCGCCGTTCGCACAGCGCGTTCTGGAACTTTTGGACGATGAGCCGAAACGAAAAGCCCTGGGGATCGCGGGACGGCATCTGGTGCGCGAACGCTATGACTGGAACGTTGTGGGCGAACGGCTGGGCCGGATTTATGAGGAGGTCTTGCATGCACGAGCAAACCAGGGATAAGATCATATTTTTTCTTTTGGGGGTATTTTCCGGGATGATGGTGACTCTATTGGGAGGAGTCGCCGTTTATTTAACCATTCATTAAAAATTTTCATGATCCTTTTGTAAATTTATGTCAGAACAAACTCAAACACGACTCCTGGCCTTCCTTTCCGGTGCCTTGGTAGGGATATTCCTTATGCTGGGGAGCGGACTTCTTGTTTATAAGTTTCTGAAACACCGCCATACCCCTGCCTGGTATAATTCTGCAAGCGGGAGGCCCCCGGCAAAACTCATCGAGGGAAATACGGACGGACGGACTTCCCATGAGGCGAGGTTTACGGGCGCGTCGCAAGGATCAAAAGAGGGATTTGTGGTGTTCGCGGCCTCCAATCTCGACAGAATTTTTAAAGACGGAAAAACACTGCTCAAACCCAACTTCACGGAAGGGGTCTCGATTTCTTTGGCCAAAAATGAATATGAATCGTTTCAGGTCGTTGTCCAAAACGGCAAATATCCTTTAACCGGCGTCGCGATTGAACCCGGGGATCTGCAGTGCGACCAAACCGGGGAGAAAATTCTCAAGGAAAATATCACCTGGAACGTGGTTGGGTATGTCCCGACCCAAAAACCGTATTACGCCGTCAAATACGTTGGACTCTGGCCTGACCCGCTGATGCCCCCCCAAAAGACCGATGTGACACCCGGTGAGGTCCAACCTTTTTGGATAACCGTGTACGTCCCCGAAGAAACGGCGGCTGGTGTCTATAACGGGCACATCAGGATTCTCAGTGATCGGTTTGAATCACGGGAACTGCCCGTCTCGGTCAGGGTCTACGATTTTAGTCTTGCGAAGGAAACCCATTTGAGAACAGCCTTTGATTTTTATGACAATCTTGTCGGCACCCGCTATCCGCAAGGGCCCAGGGAATCCGCGGAGGCTTATAAGGCCAGAAAAACGGAGCTAAAAGATAAATTCATCATCGAGATGCTCAAGCACAGAATGAATCCTGTCCTCAATGTGAATCCCTCTTCCGATTCCGACCTCGCTAAAGTGGACCGCTACCGCTGGTTTGGTCTGAATAATTTCTCTATTGGCCGAAGGGGGGGAACGTTTGAAAATAACTGGCCTTATGATGATGAGGCTCTGGAGAAATTATTATCAGACTATCGGACTTATGGTGAAACTTTTGCCATCAATAAGATGCTCGATTACCATTATATTTATGCCTGGGATGAAGGGAAGGTCGGGAATCCCCAAGTGACGAAAGTCGCCTCCATGATTCACCGGGCGTATCCCAAACTCAAAAATATGGTTTGCTATCACGGCTTCTGGGAGCCGCGGAAAGATCCCGCGTGGGGAAAGGATATTGATATCTGGTGCTTTCAGATCAGCAGTTTCAACGAGGAGAAAATGAACGCTCTCAAAAAGATGGGAATTGAAATCTGGATGTATGTCTCCGGGCCTGACGACGATGGTGCGCCGAACCTGGCCATCGATTTTGATTCCATCGATTACCGGATCATCCCCTGGATATGCTGGAAATATGAGATTAAGGGATTTTTATACTGGAGCGTGATTTGGTGGCCGGACGTGGATCCGTTTGTGAGCGCGGCCAACACAAAATGGAAACAGAATGGCAATGGCCTTCTCATGTACCCGGGAGAAAACGGGCCTATCCTTTCTTTGCGCATGGCCATTTTTCGCGACGGGGCTGAAGATTATGAGTACCTCTCGATTCTAAAGGAATACCTCGATTCCTTTGATAAAAAAGGGTTAAGCGTGACACATCCGGATCCTTATCAAAAAGCGCTTAAATTCCTGACAGTTGATCAGGATATCGTGCATTCAACACAGAGTTTTACAAAAGCTGGTGAACAGCTCAAGGCGCATCGCAACGCACTCGCCGAAGCTATTGAAGAGCTTGAACATGTTTTAAAAGGAGCGGCGGCAACGGCGGCTTCATCGCAAAAGTAGCAGATATGGAAAAGAACAGACTGATCATTTTACTCATTATCGCTATTTTGTTAATCCTCGGTGCAGGCAGCGCGCTGTTGGGCCATTTGCTGGGAGGGGGACAGAATGGAGGGACCGGCAGTAATAATGGCAGATTTCTCGTCCAGGAAGAGTTTGATAAGGCTATGGATGCTGTCGATGGACAAAGCTTTGGTGCCAAGGGGCGATTGACGTTTGAGTTGTTTCGTAACGGGACATTTGTTATCGATGGTCAATCCGGCCTGGCCTGGCAAAAATCGGCGAGCTATCGCGACGCCGCTATTATTCGCACAACGGACCCCTTGCCAAAAACTTATAAAATCAGCGTTCTTGTCGGAGATATCGACTATGATTTGGATCATATCAAAGGTCTTGCCAATGATCCGGAGTATACGGAAGGCCCACGGAACGAAAATGGCTGTTATTTGATCGCGATTACCGATGAGATGCCGACGGGGCACTACAGGAACGACTGGTGGCACCAGCACCGCAAGGTCGTTATGGACGTGGATAATAACGTCTGGGGACATGGTATGCCCAATCCGATTTTTATGGTCTATTTTGATCGCTCGAATCACCTCATGTCGTTTGATGGCCGATATGACGAATGGCAAAAGGAATGGGAACAGGGTGTTGAGTATGAAAAGCAGCAATGGTATCGCGTTGACCTTGAGAAAACAAACACCCATTTTATTTTTAGCATCTCGGATGAACAGGGAAATCTGTTAAAAAATGCTGCAACGGAATTGGAGAACGTCTGGCATGCGGATAGAAATTATCCCGACTATTTTGTGATCGGCGACCCGCATGAAAATTATTATCAGGGATCCTTTAAAATAAAATCGGTGACGATTACTTATTAAAACCGTGATACAAATTTTTCGCCATTACGGATTCCTATGAAATCATCAGCCAGTATGCAAACAAACTGCCCGATCATTCTGATGTACCACGGCGTCGTCCAGAATGCCGCCGATAGCCCGCCGGACCGGGAGGTCGGGGCGGATATCTACGACGTGACGCTGGACAATTTCCGCGGGCACCTGCAGTGGCTGAAGGATCAGGGATACCGCGCTTTGACCCTTGATGAGGCTCAGGATCACAATCAGAAAAAAATTGTTTTGACCTTCGACGACGGGGAGATGAACAATTCCCGGCTCGCGGTGCCGGTGCTGCGTGAGTTTCTGTTTTCGGCTTACTTCTTTGTGATTGCCAAACGGGTGGGCCGCCCCGGATACATGGGGTTTCCGGAACTGAAAAAATTGCGCGAGGCCGGCATGGTCGTCGGGTCCCACGGTTTCAGTCACGAAATCCTGACGGGCCTCCTGGACTCGCAGATCGAGCAGGAGTTTGTCGCCTCCAGGCGTTATCTTGAACAGAACCTGGAAATCCCCATCGACAGCGTTTCGATCCCCCGGGGATTTTGCAACGACAAAATCATCGCGATGGCCGGCGCGGCGGGGTATAAAAACATCTTCATTTCCGAAAGGCCGTGCGACCTGAAAGCCGACTGTCTGAGCCGGGTCGCGGTAAAGGCCGGATGGTCCGCGAAACGGTTGGCCGCGTCGGTGACAGGACAGGAACCCGTTTCAGAAAAAATAAAAAAAACCGGCATCCGGATCGCCAAGATAATCCTGACGGACGGCGGATACAACGGGATCAGGAGCCTTATCATCAAAATTTTCAAATGAGGGATCACGGGTGGAACCGTCGTTCTGGTTTTTAATTTTTCTCATTGTGTACTGCTATTTTGGGTATCCTTTGATCCTGGGCCTGCTGGCGCGATGGGGCAGGCCTGTTCGGAAAGGGGACGATCTTCCGCCGGTCTCCCTTGTCATCTCCGTCCACAATGAAGAAGATGTCATCCACGCCAAACTGAAAAATCTTCTTTCGCTGGATTATCCCCGCGACAAGCTCGAAATCCTCATCGGGTCCGACGGCTCCTCCGACCAAACGGACACGATCATCGCGTCGCTCCGCGACCCGCGCGTCAAACTGTTTGCCAACCCACAGCGACGGGGAAAGATGACCACGATCAATGAGCTGGTCCAGCGGGCCGGGAACGGCATCATTGTTTTCGCCGACGCCCGCCAGCTCTTTGACGACGATGCCGTCAAAAAACTCGTCGCCAATTTTGCCGACGAAACCGTCGGATGCGTCAGCGGAGAGCTCATGCTTTCGAAAAAAGAAAACCCGACCTCGCAGGGGATCAACCTGTACTGGAATTACGAAAAATGGCTCCGCAGCCGGGAAAGCAGAATCCATTCGATGCTCGGCGCGACCGGGGCGATTTACGCGATCCGCAAAGAACTTTTTACCCCCGTCCCCTCCAACATCGTCCTGGACGACATGTATGTGCCGCTTAAAATCGTCGAAAAAGGCTACCGCGCGATTTTTGACGAGACGGCGAAGGCTTACGACGAAGTCGCCGAAAGCTCGAGGGAGGAGCATACCCGCAAGGCGCGGACCCTGTTTGGCAACTACCAGATTTTCGGTGTGTTTTTAAACCTCTTCAACCCTTTCCGGAGCCCCGTCGCGATCCAGCTGTTTTCCCACAAATTCTTGCGGGTCGTCGTCCCGTTTCTGATGATCGCCGTGTTTCTTCTCAATCTCGGATTGCTCCACAAAGACTTGTATCGTCCGGTTTTTGTCCTGCAGCTTTTATTTTACGCCATGGCCGTCCTGGGCTGCTTGTCAAGGCATGAGAAGTATGGTATCTTTAGGGCCGTTTCAAAAGTCTGTTATGTCCCGTATGTGTTTTGCCTGCTGAATTTTTCGGCCTTGGCCGGTTTTTTCAAATTTGCCGGGGCCCGTCAGGACATCGCCTGGCAAAAGGCGAGAAAGCAAAAATGAGCGCAACGACGTTTGACCTCAATGCCATCGTCAAAAAAAACGCGCAGCTGGTTGTTGTCGCCGCGGCGTTTCTGCTGACGTATGTTCCCACGCTCCTGTGGATGTGGGACCGCTGGTTCAGCCGGGATTCCTACTACAGCCACGGAATCCTGGTTCCCTTTGTGACGGGGTATTTGATCTGGCAGAAGCGGGACGAGCTGATGAAAATCGCGCCCCAATCCTCGCCCTTCGGGCTTGTCCTGATCGTCGCCGGCCTTATTATCCACGTCTTGAGCTCCATCCTGCGGATCTATTTCTCGTCGGGCTTTTCGATGCTTGTTGTGATCGTCGGGATCATCCTGCACTTTTTCGGGAAAGACATCCTGCGCAAAATTCTTTTCCCCGTCGCCTTTCTCTTCTTTATGATGCCCTTGCCGCTGGTCGTCATCGTCAACATCAGTTTCAAAATGAAAATCTTTGCCGCCAAGATCGCGGCC
>CAYHZK010000129.1:0-6770 GCA_964361085.1 uncultured Planctomycetales bacterium | reverse complement strand
ATAGCGACAGTGAAGGCGATCTTTGAATCTCTGGGGATTTTACGGCAGGTGAAACCCGAACGGGTGGCCGGCTTCGGGGGGTATGGGGCGTTTCCGGTTGTTTTTGCCGCGGCCTGTCTTGGGTATCCGACGGTGATCCATGAGCAGAATGTCGTGCCGGGCAAGGCCAATGCGGTTTTGGCGCGCCTGGTCCGCAAGGTCGCGATCTCCTTTGCCGCCGCGGCAAAGTATTATCCCGCCGGCAAAGCGGTTTTGACGGGTTGCCCGATCCGCCCTGTTGCGGCGATCGACGGGCGCGCGGCGATCGCACGGCATTTCGGCCTTCAGGAGGAGAAGACAACACTCGTGCTTCTCGGCGGCAGTCAGGGCAGCCGTCGGCTGAACAGCGAATTCATTCAAGCCCTTCCGGCGGTGAAGGGCGCTTTCGATATTCAGGTTATTCATATCTGCGGCGAGAAAGATTATCCGGAGATGGAGGCTCAATATGCGAAGATCGGGATTCCGTTTAGGCTTTTCCGGTTTACCGACGAGATGGAAAAAGTTTATTTGATCGCTGACCTTGCGATATCGCGCTCCGGGGCCATGACCGTCACCGAACTGGCGGCCTTCGGGGTCAGGGCTCTCCTGGTTCCGTATCCGCACGCCGGCGGACATCAGCGGGAGAATGCGCTGGTTTTGACCGCGGTCAACGCGGCGCGGTTGATTGAAGAAAAGGACGTGTCGGCATCTGTCCTGGCCCGGAATATCGAGGAGCTCTTGAAGGACCGTTTGCCCCGCGAGGAGGTTGTGAAACGCTGCAACGGCATTTACCGCCCCGACGCCGCTGTGCGTCTGGCGGAAACCATCGGCAATTCAGGACCGGCATGAGAAAGATTTTTTTAGCAGCTTTGGTTTTATTTTTGGTCTGTCAGACCGCCCCGGCGGAAGACGAGTGGCAGAAATTCCAATCCCGGCATTTTGTCGTTTATTACAAGGAAGCCCCGGAAAGTTTTGCCGAGACGGTCGCCGAGACGGCGGAGCAGCTTTACGAGGAGATCGCGGAAAGTCTGGGGTTTACCCGCTACCACGGCTGGTCCTACGACAATCGCGCGACGATTTACATTTATCGCGATCACGAAGAGTACACCTCCTATGCCCGGCGGCTGCGCTGGTCCCACGGGCTTGCCAACGCCCGCATCAAAGAAATCCGGACTTACCCGTCGGCGCACGGTTTTTTTGATTCGACATTGCCGCACGAGCTGGGGCATATTATTTTTAGAGAATTTGTCGGCCTGGACACGAATCTCCCCCTGTGGATGGATGAGGGGGTCGCGATGTTTCAGGAAAAGGCCAAACGGTGGGGCGCGAACAAGGCGGTGAAGAAGGCCATCGAGGACGATATGTTCATTCCTTTGGAAGAATTGGCGGCCATGCGATTCACGGCAGAGACGAGCGATGAAATCGTGAATATTTTTTATGCGGAAGCCGCCAGTGTTGTATATTATATGATCGTCGAACAGGGCGAATCCCGGTTCGAGAATTTTTGCCGGAAGCTCAGCGACGGAATGTCTTTTGCAGAGGCTTTGGACCGGGCGTATCCCCGGTTCAAGGGCATTTCGGATTTGAACCGGCAGTGGGTCGAGTATTTGAAGAGTCAGTGAGTGTTAAAGAGCGTATTTCGTATCTCGTAGTTCGTATTCCGAAAATAGGAATGACACGGCCTTCGAGATGAACCGTCGCGAGATACGGAATACGAGATACGAAGAAGGCGGCACATGCACTATCATTTTATCGGTATCGGCGGAATCGGCATGGGGACGCTGGCCTCGTTGATCCTGGCCAAAGGGCATCAGGTCAGCGGGTCCGATGTCGCCGAAAGCCCCATGACCGCGTCCCTCCGGGAAAAAGGGGCCCAGATCAGTATCGGCCATCGCTACGAGCAGGGCGCCGGCGCGGATTATGTGATCTTTTCCTCGGCCATTCGTCCCGACAACCCCGAGTTGAAAGCCGCGCAGGATCGCAATATCCCCATCCTCAAGCGCGCGCAGCTTTTGGCCCGGATCATGGAAAATCACGACGCAATCACAATCGCGGGCGCCCACGGCAAAACGACCACGACGTCCATGACCTCCCAGCTTTTGCTCAAGGCCGGTTTGAATCCCACCACGGCCGTCGGCGGCATCATCAACGGGATTTCGTACAACGCCAATTTGGGCGACGGCCGCTATTTTGTGGCGGATGTCGATGAGAGCGACGGGTCGTTTCTGTATTTTTCGCCGCGCTATTCGCTCATCACCAACATCGACTACGAGCATGTGGATTATAACCACACATGGGACAACATCCTCGCGGCCTATCGTCAATTCATTCAAAGGACTCACCCCGACGGGCTGGTGATCGGGTGCGGCGATGACGCGCGTCTTAAAGATCTGCTCTCGCGGGGAGAACGGCGTTTTATCACCTATGGGTTCCTGGAGGGGAATGATGTCCGGGCCGAAAATATCCAAATCGTTAAGGACGGTCCGCCGTTTCTGCATTTCGAATGCCTTTGCAAAAAAGAACCCCTGGGCGCGTTCTGTCTTTCGGTCCCGGGCCAGCATAATATCCTCAACGCCATGGCCGTGATTGCCTTAGGGGTCCATCTTAAGATCGACGTCCGGACGATTGAAGAAAGCCTGCGGATTTATCAGGGGGTTAAGCGCCGCTTTCAGCGCAAAGGGCTGGTCCACGATATTCTTTTTGTCGATGATTACGGTCATCATCCGACGGAGATTACAGCGACCTTGCGGGCGGCCCACGCGGTTAAGAAGAATCGTTTGATCACGATCTTTCAGCCGCACCGGTATACCCGCACCAAATTCCTGATGGATGAATTCGCCGCCAGCCTGGCCGAGAGTGATTACCTGATCGTGACGGATATTTATGCCGCGAGCGAAACACCGATTGAGGGCGTGACGAGCCAGGTTTTATATGAGAAGATTCTTCGGTCGGGCAAAAAAGATGTTTGTTATTTAAGGAAGGACAATATCCCGGATCATGTGCTGAGAATCGCCCGTCCCGGAGACATGGTCCTGACCCTGGGGGCCGGGGATATTTATCGTGTCGGCGAACAATGTGTTGAGGCGCTGAAAAACCGGTATAAGGACTGCGCGCCGGTGACAGGAGAGCATGGATGACGGACGCAAAAGAACCTCTGGGACGGATCGGGGTTTTGATGGGAGGATGCTCGTCGGAGCGGGACATCTCTTTAAAATCCGGGAAGGCTGTTGATCAGGCCTTGCGTGAGGCCGGCTGCGATGTTGTGCCGATGGACCTCACGACCGTGGACGGCCCTGAGATTGTCGCTCTGCTGCAGGCTGAAAAGATCGACATCGCCTTTATCGCCCTGCACGGAAAATTCGGCGAGGACGGCGCCATCCAGACGATTTTGGAAAATGCCGGTGTCGCCTACACAGGGTCGGGCCCCGAGGCCAGCCGGTTGGCGATCAATAAAATTTCCACGCAATCGTTATTAGATCGGAGCGGTGTTTCTGTCCCGGCCTGCTGTATTTTTCCCGACGGGGCGGAGGAGTTCGATGACGTGAGGAACGCTCTCGGCGGGGCCGTCGTGGTTAAACCCGCGTGCGAGGGGTCGAGCATCGGCATTACCGTTGTCAAAGAGGCGCGGGACTTCCCGGCGGCGGTCGCTCTGGCAAGACAATACGGGCCGGACATTCTGATCGAACGTTATATCCCCGGGCGGGAAATCACCGCCGGGATTTTGGCCGGAGAGGCCCTGCCGCTTGTTGAAATTATTCCGCGGTCCGGATTTTTTGATTTCACCGCCAAGTATCAAAAAGGCCTGACCGAATACCTCGCCCCGGCGCCGCTTGATTCGGCAACGACGCAAAAAATTCAACGGATGGCGGTGACGGCTTTTGAAGCCCTGGGTTGCCGGGATATGGGCCGGGTCGATTTTATTCTGGACAAGAATAACAACCCGTTTGTCCTTGAGGTCAACACGATCCCCGGGTTCACCGCGACGAGCCTCCTGCCCATGGCCGCGCAAAGACAAGGATACAGTTTTACGGACCTGTGTTTGAAAATCGCCGGCTTCGCCGCGGCGCGCAGGGCCGCTTCTTCGCTTCACGCTTCACGAGATGCGCTGCACGGATAATCAAAACTTATGGCACGGAAGAACGACGATAAAAATAAAAAGTTTTTCATCAAGGCCGTCCAGTTTTCCCTGATCGGGCTGTCCTGTCTTTTTATTGCCTTTACGCTCGGGAACGGCTTCGTGGATTTCCTGCGGACCTCGCCGCTCTTTCGGATTAAAGAGGTCACGGCCAATCAATCCCTCCAATTCATCCGCTCCCGCAACCTGGACCGGCTGATCGGCAGAAATCTTTTTGACGTCAACATCGTCGAGGTGGAACGGCGTCTGCAGCTGGAATACCCCCAGATCGCCAACTTAAGGATTTACCGGCAGTTCCCCAACCGTATTTATATCGACGCTAAAAGACGGGATCCCTTTGCCGTCATCCTGATGAAGAAGCAGGAAATCGTCGTGGACCGCGAAGGGGCTGTCCTGTCTTTTGCGCCGCCGCCGGACGTCAGGCTGCCTTTGGTGAGCGGTGTTGTCGTCGACCATGTCCCGCCCGGCGGGCGGCAGTTGAAAAATTTCGATGTGGCAACGGCCTTAGCGATCATCAGGGCCGTCCAGGGCAACGAGCATCTGCGGATGATCCCGGTCGTTTCCGTCGACGTTACAAATCTTTCCCGGATCCAGTGCGCCCTGGCCAACGAGGTCAAGATCATTATTGATCAGGACAAAATCGAACAAAAGATCCGGATGCTGGGGATTGTGATGTCCCAGGGGAACCTTAAAACAGAAGAGGTCAATTATATTGACCTGCGTTTTCGCGAGCCCATCATCGGGAAAAAGTGAACGAGGATCGTATGTGGAAACGACTGATCGCCGAGAAATATTTTTGCGGTCTTGACCTGGGGGCCTTGACCCTCAAGGCCGCGCTCATCAAAGACCGGCCCAACCAGTCCCCGGAACTGCTGGGGGTTTGTGAATCAAGGACCATGGGTTTTAAAAAAGCGTCCGTCACAGACTTAGGCGAGTTGTCGGAATGCGTCCATTCGGCTGTCTCGGGGTTGTTGGGACGGGCGGGAATCAAGCTGAAGGATATTCATCTGGGGATCGGAGGCGAACTCATCGAAAAACGTTACAGCGCGGCGGTGATTCCTCTCCTGGAGCGGGGGAGCAAGGTGATCTCCCCTCACGACATCAAAAAAGTTCAGCGCCAGGCTAATCTCCTGGGCGCGAACATGGATGAAAATGTCCTGCACAGTTTTCCGCAGTACTACAAGGTCGATGATGTCAATACGGCCCTGAATCCGCTGGGCCTGTATGGCCGTAAAATCGAAATCAATGCGTTGCTCCTGTTGGTCAACAACACGCTACTGCGCAATATCGTCAAGGCGGTGAATCACGCGGGTTATGATGTGTCCAATATTTTTTACGCGTCGCTGTCGTCGGCGGAAGCGAGTTTGAGCGAATATCACCGCCGGCAGGGATGCGTCCTCATCGATGCGGGTTCCATGATGTCGGATATTTTGATTTTCAAAGACGGCCAGCTCAAACACGTGGTGAACATCCCGCTGGGCGGGGAACATGTCACCAGCAGTATCGCCGGGCGGCTGGGGTTGAATTTTGATTTGGCCGAGGAGATCAAGAAATCCTATGCCTTCGCGATCAGCGCAGAAATCCCCAATGACGAGGAAATCCTGATCAGGCGCGAAGACGGTTATGTCCCGATTAAAAAAGAGATCATCGCTCAGGCCATCGAGCCGACCATATCCCGTTTTGTCGATGTGATCATCGAAGCGATTAAAAATTCCGGGCTGTACGATGAGATTCGCGCCGGGATTATTATGACCGGCGGGGGATCATTGCTGCCCGGTCTGTCGGAACGGGTCGAGCAGGCGACCGGCATCCCTGTCAAAGTCGGGAAAGTCGGCATTGCCGTCAAGAAACTGCTCAACGCCCCCAAATATTGCGCGGCGGCGGGATTGGCTCAGGCGGGTTTAAATAAATCCCAGGGACTGGCGTCGCTCTCCAGCGGCGGCGCGGGCCTCTCCGCCCGTTTTTCCGCAAGGCTGGTTGAACTTTATCAGGAATATTTCTAAACACCCCTGAACCAGAGATGACCGTGTGATGTTTTTATCCGCTTGATTTGCGGCGGGACTGGTGGAAATTGATCTCTTTGAGAAGAAGGCGGATCCGGCTGATCTCGTTGAAGACATAAAGCATCCAGAACGAGTTTAAGAGCATCAGCACGATAATCAGATGACTGTTAGTTGTCTGTTGCATGAGAATCTGTTCGATGATATTATCTTTTGCCACTTGGGTGGAGACATCGATGGAGCGGATGGTGTTGAAGAAAAAGATGAAAAAGATGATGACCAGGACGATCTCAAAGAATAGAATGTAAAAGTGTCGCATCATCCAGCGGGCGCAAAGGTTATCCCAGTGGCGGATTTTGGACATGATGTCTTGGAATGGCATGGGGATCTCCTTGGTGAATAGAAATAATGATGGTTTAATCATAAATGATTTTTAGAAGTGCTGCAACCGCTTTTAAGGATTTGTTATTCAAATGTATCTTATGTTGAGCCTTCCGAGAAGATTAATATCAATTGAAATTATTTTTGCCGTTATCATGATCTTTGCCTGCGGGTGCGCGAAAAAGGATGGGGTGCGGCAGGAGTTTTCGAAAGAAGGCCGGTTGACGGGAGAGTAC
>CAYHZK010000128.1:0-6811 GCA_964361085.1 uncultured Planctomycetales bacterium | reverse complement strand
TGAACCAACCAGGGCAAACAACAACCAACGGTTCGCAAAAAGACTCATATGATATTGTGCCCGGATGATTTGTACTCTGATAAGCTCCAGGACAACCAGTGTCGTGAGGGCCATTGTTTGGGCCATTTCAACGCCCGTTCGCAAGCCAAAATGACATGCGGCAAGGGCGCCGGCAGCCACCGTCACACTAATGAAGGCAAGTTGTAAGCCAAACTTAAAGGAGAGAATCGGTTCTGATGGTTTTCGTGGCGGGCGATTCATGGCGTTAGGATCCAAAGGATCCAGCCCTAAGGCAATGGCCGGGAAACCGTCGGTGACTAAATTCATCCACAGAAGTTGAACCGCCGACAGCGAAACAAAGGCATTGCCTTTGTGATCGGTGAACCCCACCAGCATTCCAATAAAAATGACCAGCAATTCGGCAATATTGGAAGAGAGGAGATAGCTGACAAATTTGATGATGTTATCATAAATGCCGCGGCCCTCCTCCACCGCATTGACGATCGAGGCAAAATTGTCGTCCGTGATGACCATATCCGAGGCCTCTTTCGTGACATCGGTGCCGGTTATGCCCATGGCGACACCGATATCAGCCTCCTTGATCGCGGGCGCATCGTTAACGCCGTCTCCCGTCATGGCAACAATCTCACCGGCATTTTTCCATGCCCGGACAATCCTCAATTTATGCTCCGCCGACACACGCGAATAAACGACAAACCTTTTAACATTATTTTTCAATTCCTCGTCGCTCATGTGATCAAGGTCCTGGCCATTGATCGCCGATACGTTTTCATTCATCAAACCAAGCTCTCTGGCCACAGCCATGGCGGTTTCTTGATGATCGCCGGTAATCATGACCGTGCGGATACCCGCCTGTTCGCATAATTCAACGGCTTTCTTCGCTTCCGGCCTGGGAGGATCCATCATCGCGATCAGGCCGACCAAAATCAGCTTGTTTTCCGAGGATTCATCGAAAGCAACACCGTCATCCATGTCCCGATAGGCCACAGCAAGGACTCTCAAAGCCTGACCGGCTAACTTTTCATTGGCCTGCATGACCTTGTTTTTTTGTTCCGGGCTTAACGAGCCGGGCTTGCCGTTTATTAATATGGATTCAGAGCGATTTACGACGAAATCAGGCGCGCCTTTTGTGAAAAGAATCCTCTTCCCTGAAGATTGCCGGAGAACACTCATGCGTTTGCGTTCAGAATCAAAAGGGATTTCTCCGAGAAAGGGATGCAGGGATTCTAAAACCTTTTTTTGGAGACCGGCTTTTCCGGCGACAGTAAGCAACGCCCCTTCCGTCGGGTCTCCGATGACCTGCCACATGCCCGCGGATTCCCGCAGCTCGGCATTGTTGCATAACACAGCGATTTTAAGCGCCGTCATGAGCTCATCGTTGTCTTCTGGTTTTAAGACTGTCCCCTCGCGCTCAAATCGGCCTTCCGGCACATATCCCACTCCCGAAACATCCACAAATCTTCCATTCACCCAAATGCTTCTCACCGTCATTTCATTCTGCGTCAGCGTTCCGGTTTTATCCGTGCAAATGACCGAAGCGCAACCTAAAGTTTCCACTGACGGCAACCGGCGGATCAAGGCGTTACGCTTGACCATTCTTCGGACACCCAGCGCGAGAGCAACAGTCACAATCGCCGGCAACCCTTCCGGGATGGCCGCGACCGCCAGGCTTAAGGCCGTCAGCAGAATCTCAATGAAAGCCATGCCCCGCCACAATCCCAGCGCAAATACGACCGCCACGATTCCAAGGCAAAAATAAACGAGTCGGCGCCCCAGTTCTTCCAAACGAATCTGTAACGGTGTTTTTTCTTCCGAACCCTGCTGTAACAGGGACGCGATCTTTCCCAGCTCGGTTTCAAGACCTGTCTGCGTGACAACCATCCGGCCTTTTCCGCTCACAACCGCCGTCCCCATGAAAACCATATTCTTCCGGTCTCCCAGAGCAAGATCTTTCTTAAGCAACGCCTCAGTCCCTTTATGAACCGCCGTCGATTCGCCGGTGAGAGACGCTTCCTGGGCGGACAATTGAACTGAATAAATCACTCGCCCGTCGGCGGGGATGCGATCTCCGGCCTCCAGCACAACAAGGTCTCCCGGGACAAGGAAGTTTGAATCGGCAATGTGCGATGCTCCGTCACGGATGACTTTGGATTTTGGATTGGACAACTTTTTTAAGGCATCCAGCGAACGTTCTGCCTGATATTCCTGAATAAAACCAAGGATGGCATTAAGAAATACGATGACCGTGATCGCCCAGGCATCAATCCATTCCCCCAGTATTCCGGCAATGAACCCGGCTCCAATCAGAATCCAGACGATCAAACTTGCGAATTGATTGAAGAAAATTTTAAGCGGTGAAATGCGTTCGGCTTCGGGCAACCGGTTATAACCATACCGTTCCAGACGGACACGAGCCTCATCAGAAGGCAACCCCTGATCGCGGTCAGTTTTCAAATTCAACAGAACGTCTTCAACCTCGCGTGTCCACCACGGTGAGTTCGGTGTGCTCAACGGCTCATTGAGAATGCCGGCATCATTCATTGATCAAGTTCCCGGTCGTTTCATTCCCCAATCGCCCCTCCATATCATATAAATCGCGGGAAGGACGAGGAGCGTTAAAATCAAGGCGGAGGAAAGACCTCCAATCAACGGGGCCGCGATCCGCTGCATCACATCCGCCCCTGTTCCCCGGCTCCACATCACCGGCATCAGTCCGAAAATATTGGCCACGGCCGTCATCATCAGAGGACGAAGGCGTTTCGAGGCTCCCTCCGAAACCGCGTGCATGAGATCCTGAATCGATTGCATTCTCCCTTCGGCTTTCCACCGTTCATAAGCCTCGTCTAAATAAACCATCATGATGGCGCCTGTTTCGGCCGCCACTCCCGCAAGGGCGATGAGCCCCACCCACACCGCGATCGACATGTTGTATTTGAGTAAAATGAGATACCATATCCCTCCCACGAGCGCGAACGGGACCGAAAGCATGATGATCAAAGTTTTTGTGATGGACTGAAAGGTAAAGAAGTAAAGGATAAAAATAATCCCCAAGGTCAGCGGAATAAATATTTTCAGCCGGTTTCGTACCCGTTCCATGAACTCATATTGTCCGCTCCAGGAAAGCGTATAGCCCGGATCCAGTGTGAGTTTTTCGCGAACAATCTTTTTGGCTTCCGTTACATAACCCCCGACATCCCTCCCTGCCATATCCACATACACATACCCGGCAAGCAGTCCGTTTTCATCGCGGATCATGGACGGGCCGGAACGCACTTCAATATCGGCAATCTGCGCTAATGGGATATGCGCTCCCGCAGGAGTCGGGACGAGGACCCTTTTCAATTTCTCAATCTCATCGCGCAGTTCGCGGGCATAACGCACATTGACGGGATACCTTTCCCGGCCTTCCACGGTGGTTGTGATGTTCTCGCCACCGATTGCGGCCATAATCACCATCTGCGCCTCAGCGACCGAGAGCCCGTAACGCTGAAGCTCTTTTCGTTTTAAATCAAAATCGACAAAGTATCCCCCTGCGATTCGTTCCGCATAGATGCTCCGGGTCCCCGGGATATCCTTGAGAATCATTTCCAAATGGGTTCCGATCTCCTCAATCGTGTTGATATTGCTGCCATAAATCTTGATCCCAATCGGGGTGCGAACACCTGTGGTGAGCATATCCGTGCGCGCCTTGATGGGCATGGTCCAGGCATTCGTGACTCCGGCAAATTGAAGTTTTTTGTCCATCTCCTCAACCAGGGCGTCGTAAGAAATCCTGTCGGACCAAAAAGTACGAAAAGGCCCTTTGAGCCCGTCGGGAAGCCGGGAATACCAGCGCTTGACCTCCCGCCATTGATCCTCCGGTTTTAACACAACCGTCGTCTCCACCATGGCGAAAGGCGCGGGATCCGTTGAGGTATCGGCCCGGCCCGCCTTCCCAAACACCCTTTCCACTTCCGGAAAAGTTTTTAAAATTCTGTCCTGCGTCTGAATGAGCCTGGCGGCTTCGGTGACGGACAACCCTGGAAGCGTGGTCGGCATATAAAGAATCGTTCCTTCCTTCAAAGGGGGCATGAACTCGGACCCCATTTTGAGGAAGGCCGGGACGGTCAACAGGATCGCCGCCAAAGCCGCAATCACAACCGCCTTCCTATGCCTCAGCGCGCCATTCAATAAAGGGGTATAGCGGCTCACCAGAAAACGCGTGACCGGATGCTTTTCCTCGGGCAGGATTTTTCCTTTGAGAAAAATAACGGCAAGCGCGGGGGTCAGTGTGATGGCCAGAATCGCGGCAAAAAAGATCGAGAAATTTTTCGTGAAGGCCAGTGGTTTAAACAGCCTTCCTTCCTGGGCTTCGAGCGTAAAAACCGGCATGAATGCGATGGCCATCACCACAAGCGACGAAAAAATGGCCGGCCCCACTTCTTTGATGGAATCGATGATGACTTGTTCACGTGTGCCTTTGCGCAGTCCCCGCGACCATTCATCGAGCCGCTTGTGAGCGTTCTCGACAATCACGATGGAAGCGTCCACCATGTCCCCAATGGCAATCACAATTCCTCCCAGAGACATCACGTTGGACGTTAATTTCATCCCCAGCATGGGAATGAAAGCAATCAGGGCCGCGATGGGAAGCGTAATGATCGGGATCATGGCCGAGCGGACATGCAGCAGGAAAAATCCGATCATGGCGCACACAATGATCAATTCTTCAATGAGCGTCTCTTTGACCGTTCCCACCGCGTTCTTGATGAGTTCTGACCGGTCATAGGTCACGACGATCTTCATCCCCTCGGGCAGTGTGGGCTCGATTTCTTTCAGTTTTTCCTTCACGCGATCAATCACATGAAGCGCGTTTTCCTTGTAGCGCATGACGACGATTCCGCCCACCACATCCCCACGGCCGTCCAAATCCGCAACACCACGCCGGATGTCGGGGCCGAGTTGCACGGTCGCCACCTCTTTGACACTGACCGGGACCCCCTGCGCGTCCACGGCGAGTACGATATCCTCAATATCTTCGATGGACTTCACATAACCGTGCCCGCGAACCATATATTCCGCTCCGCTAAATTCAAGAAGCCTGCCCCCAACTTCAATATTCCCGTCGCGAATGGCATTCACCACCGTGCTGATCGGGATGTTATAGGCAAGAAGTTTATTGGGGTCGAGATTGACCTGATATTGCTTGCCGAATCCTCCAATACCGGCCACTTCGGCGACGCCCGGGACCGCCTGCAATTGATAACGCAGATACCAGTCCTGAAAACTTCTGAGTTCCTGCAAGCTTCTTTTGCCGGTTTCATCCACAAGCGCATATTGAAATACCCAGCCCACCCCCGTGGCATCAGGGCCAATCTCCGTTTGAACGCCGTCGGGCAACCTGGGAAGGATTTTGGAAAGATATTCGAGCGTGCGGCTTCGCGCCCAATAAATGTCGGTGCCGTCCTGAAAAATGATGTAAACATAAGAAAAACCAAAATCGGAAAACCCGCGGATGGCCTTGACTTTTGGGGCGCCCAGCATGGCAGTGACAATCGGATACGTGACCTGATCTTCGATAATATCCGGCGAGCGGTCCCAGCGGGAATAGACAATCACTTGAGTATCGGAAAGATCGGGAATGGCATCCAGAGGGATCTGCTTCATACTATAAAAACCGGCCATGGTCGCCATTCCAACTAAAAGGAATACGATGAAACGGTTTTTCGCGCTGAACTCAATGATCTTTTCTATCATGGCGTTTTCCTCATCATATCAATTCCCGTGTTTATGCCCGCCGCTCATGCCGCCTAGGGCCGATTTAAGCCGGCTCTCGGAATCAATCATAAAATTACCGTTGGTCACGACCCGTTCGCCTTCCGTCAACCCTTCCTTGATAACATAAAATTCATCGGTCTGCGGCCCCAAAACCACATGCCGTGGTTCAAACATCCCGTTCCCTTTTTCAACAAAAACGATATTGGCTTTCCCCGTTAAAAAAACGGCGTCCTCCGGGACAAGAAGACTTTCGCCCAGGGCCACGTCAATCAAAACGTTCACATAGAGATCTGGTTTCAACATTCCCTCATTTTTGACTAAAGCGCGAATTCGAACCGTGCGCGTGGCTGAATCCACGATGCGATCGATGGAACGGATATAACCGTCAATCTTAAGGCCGGATGCCGACGGGATCTCTACCGTCAAGGGCTGCCCCACCTTCACAAAAGGGATTTCGTATTCATAGACATTCGCGTAGACCCAGGCATGGCTGTCGGGAATGGCGTAAAGCAAACTTTTATCCGGCTTCTCCTGTTTGCCCAGGGCTTCAATCATTTCGTCATTGAGTCCCATTCCAATCAGTTTTGTTTCTGTGCTTTCCAGCAGACTTTCCGCCCATTCCAAATTCTGCTTATCCCCGTTTCTTTGAGCGTTTTTAAAGGAACTCATCGCCTCGATATATTCGGACTGCGCCTGATAAAGCTTAGGGTCATAGGCGATCTTGCCGGCGGCCCTGATTGTTTTTTGAGCCGGTTTTCTCTGCACGGCGTCTGTCCGAACACCAATAAACTGCTGCTTCTCGGGACTAAGCAAAACCATCGTATATCCCGCAGGAGAAGCAGCAGACGTTATTTTCTCCTTTGGGGCATCCGTGCGGGTATCAAGGTGGGCCTTGCAGATCGGGCAGTTCAGTGTTTCGCCTTTCTCGGCAACGACAAGCATAGGACAACGCTCACCCTTTTTTATCATCGGGCAGTCATGAATGACACAGACTGTTTCCTTCTCCTCTTTGATAATGTCTTTTTTATGAGCA
>CAYHZK010000127.1:0-6914 GCA_964361085.1 uncultured Planctomycetales bacterium | reverse complement strand
TCATATGCAGATGATCCGCGACGCCAGCGTCGTTTAAAATATTTTTTATTGGGTCCTTCATCAGACCGTCTCCGACGATCAAACAGTGAGCGCGGTGATTTCGCTTTAAAAAGACGGCTGCGGCCCTGGCCAGAAATTCCAGATTTTTTTCGGGATTGAGACGGCCGACAAACCCCGCGACAAAGGCGTTTGGGGGAATCGCCCACCGCTCGCGGAATTCTGCGGCGTTCCCTTGCGAAAATCGCTTCATATCAATTCCGGTCGGAATAATATGGACGGGTCTGACGACACCGTCCCGGCGGAGAATATCGCGGACAGCCCGGCTGGGGGCAATCACGGCATTGGTTAAGTTCGCGTATCCCGTGGCCAGCTTGAGGACAAACCGCTTGATCCGCTCATTGTGGATGGGAAGAAAATCAGCGTAATGCTCCAGCATAATGTGATACGTAAAGATCAGCGGGATGTGATGCTGCCGGGCCAACCGAAGCGCCATATCGCCGACCCAAAAAAAATGATGGCTGTGAATAATGTCCGGCTGAAATTCTTTTATAAAATGGGATAAAAACAACGGGATCGGCAGGGTCAGGGAAACCCCCTCCCTCAGAAAATTTTGAATCGCGGGAACGCGAACGACATCGTCTTCACGTTCGTTCATCCCGTCGAATGTCGGAGCCACAATCACAACCCTGTGCCCCTGCGCCCGAAATTCCTGCGAAAACGAGCGGATCGACTCTTCGAGTCCGCCGATCACCGGGGCGTAGGTATTGGACATCATCAGGATACGCATGGCCTCTCCTGCCGTTTGATATCAAGCGCTGTTTCTCCGCCGGATGCCCGGATCTTTGGAAAACCCGGCAGAGCCAGCTCAATCAGGGGCGCGCCTGCAAACCATGCCCCGTTCCAGGAAACCGTGATTTTGTCCCGTCCGGGCTGAATCAAAAGGCTGACCGGCCCGAACGTGGTTAACGCCGGGCCGAAAGAAATCTCCTTTTCCGCGGCAAGCCAGTCGTCCGGGACGCCGGAACACAAAACGATTTTTGATTCCGCGTCTTCCTCGCGGACAAAACAATCACGGATCATCAAAATCCATTCAGCCGCCGCCCAGACATGCTGACCGTCCCCCATGCATCCGCCTTTGGTGATCGGATGGATCGCCTCCGGCCATTGACCCGTCGGAGACGCCAACTGGGCGATGGCCTTCATCACATCAAAATAGCGTTTGTCCCCCGCCCGCAAAAGAACCTGTGCGACATGCAAGCTCAGATAGGGATTGATTCCGGAATGCGTCATATCGTGAAAGAATCCATCATCGATAAAACAGTTCTGCAGCAAATACTCCACCGTCTCCATGAGCCTGGGATCGGTGGCTTCAAAAAGTTTGAGCGGATAGCCCGCGGCCAGGGAGCCGATGGCGCCGGAATCCAGCCGGCGGTAAGGCGAGGCCGGCATCGCCTTCACACGCAGGCGCAGTTGAACCTGCAGCAAACTTTCCCGGATTGATTCAAGAAACTCCCCGGCCTCTCGGTCAAAATGCCTGCCGCGGTCTTTGTCGCCGTAGAGGTTTTCCAGGTAACCGGCCGCCCGAAGGCCGGCGACGCCCCAGAAATCATCCCAGTAATAATAATCATTCGGTCCAAGGTGCTCGGCGCTGAACCCGGCGGGAAGCAATCCCGCGTGAGGAGAAAAAGGCTCCTTCGCCAAACGTTTGCGCGAAATCCAAAGCCCCCCTTTATCGACGGTTTTAAGACACGCTGGCCCCGGCGGCGTCCGCGTCATTTCACAAAATTTTTGGATGATCCACAACGCCTCGCCGTTGGAATCCCACTCTCCGTCCTGCGAATGGAAATATCCGGATTGGGTTTGTTTGGGAGGAAATGTGTCCAGGACATGTTTGACCCGCTCCGTCAATCCGGCGCACAGCATGGCATACAAAATGAAAGCCGCGTCACGGAACCAAAACCTCCGGTACGTGTAGGGTCCGGGATAAACCTCTCTTGGGGAATGCAAAATGACGGTGCGCAGCGCGGCGTCATAAAGAAACTGGAAGCGCTCATCGGGAATGCTGAGTTTGCAATGCGGCTTTAAACTGTCTTTCCACTGCGACGCAGCGTCGGGCCGGGAAAGAGCGCTCTTTTTCTCTTTTTTCCGAAAAGGGACCGTCACGACAACGCCCCTGGCCTGGCCGGGCTTGAGTTCAAAAAGGGCCGCGGCTGTGGCCATCCCCACTTTGCAATAAACCTTGTTTTTGTCCTCAACCGACGGCAGCCGGCTGTAAACATCGCCGTGGCGGTAGTACGAAAATTCATATTGATCGGCGGGCTTATCAAAATAAATTTCACTTTTCCCATTCACCTTCCAGCCCCGGCGCTGCTCCAGCAGTTCAATATCATGAATAAAACTCACCCCCTCGGGATTGTAAGGCCGCAGGGACACAACAAGCCATGATTTTTCGTGAGCGGTTGTGGATAAGCCGGACAGGGTCAGCCGGCAGGCGTAAGAATCATCCTGTGTCAACATCTCCGCCCTGGAGTGCAATGACAGGGGGCCGCTTTCGGCGCGGGTCACGACGGCAAGGTTGCCGCTCATTGCGAGTTCTTGAGAGATTTCCGCTAAACGGGACGGGATTAAGGAATGAGGACCGCTGGTGATCATCCACACGTCAAGGGACCAGCCGTCATAATAAGGAGTCAGGAGTCCACGGGCGTCGACGATGGGAAACTCGTCGCTGCCGGGAACGCCGACCGCCGTCCAGTTGCGGTGCGTCAGGTTGATTTGCGTGAGAGAAAAAGCCCGGGGAATAAAAGATTTGTCGTGAGGATCAAATTGCCGTTCCGCCCAAAACGGCCACACCCAATCCAGGTTGTGCTGAATGGCCTGGCTGTTCATTAAACCCCTGGCATGCAAAACCACCCCTTCCCGCAACAATTCTTTGGGTGCCAGGACATCCGACGGCTGCGCGAAGTTTTGAAATTGAGCCAGCACCGAGATCGGATCCCCGAACCCCTGCTCGCGAGCCACTTTCCTGACGATAAATCTCCAGGGCAGCCATTTCAGCCACATGAGCGCCTCCTCGCGTTTTTAGTTAGATCGCCAGTTCATAGTCGTCCCGGTATCTCCGTATGCTTTTAATCTGATTGAGCTTGAATTGAATGAGCACATCCAGCAACTCCCGGTCGTTTTGGTACGCCAGAATATCCCGCACATGCGTGTAATGTTTTTCGAGCTTTTCTTCACAGTTTAAAATCAGGTCGAAGATATCTTCCGGCGAAGAATCCGCCGCGATGCCATCCCGTGGGATGATCTCCTCCCGGTTCCAATCCGGCGGATTTTTGATAAACTCCGTGTTTTTGTATTTCGTCAAATCCATTTCTTTGAAAACCCGCAACGCTTTTTCCTGCTCTGTCTTTAACAATTCCATAACCTTTCTTGACCTGTCGTTCTTGAGACGTCCGTAGACCGCGGCATAAAACTTGCTTAACTTCTCCTCCCAACTGACAAAAAGTTCGAGAATTTCTTCCAATCGCCTAATGGTCATTGTCTTTTCTCCTTATGGGTGCTGGTTGTTTTATCTCTGGCCTCTTTGCGTCGGCGCTCTTTTCGTAAAATCTCCAGGACCTCGCTGTCGGGAACCTGATCAAACGCGAGATAAAACTGGCTGATGGCGTAAAACATGGCCGGCGCCTTCAGGCAAATGATTTCGTCGGCGTCGGCCCCAAGTTTTTTCAATG
The DNA here is from genome assembly GCA_964361085.1 of uncultured Planctomycetales bacterium. Lineage (GTDB taxonomy): Bacteria > Omnitrophota > Gorgyraeia > Zapsychrales > JANLHA01 > CAYHZK01. Next base: position 3,186 of record CAYHZK010000127.1, on the reverse strand, counting down.
TCTCCGGCGGCGCGACCGGAAAAGCGCCGATCAGTTTTTTAGGTTTTTCCCGCCGGGCGGCCCACAGCGCGGCCTGGACGGTGGCGCCTGTTGCGACCCCGTCATCCGTAATGACCACAACACGGTCCCGCAAAGGGATTTTGGGATAAGCGGAGCGGAACAATTTCCGCCGGCGATTCAATTCTTCACGCTGCTCTTTTTTTTCCCGCTCGATATAGGTCGAATCGGCTTCCAGCGCTTGAACACGATTGGCACTCAGGACGACATGCCCGTCCTCGCTCATGGCGCCCACCGCCAGTTCCGGGTTGAACGGGGCGCGGATTTTATGGGCCAGGAGGATATCAACGTCGCAGTCCAGCACGGCGGCGATAGCCGACGCCGTCACGATGCCTCCCCGCGGCACGCCGAGAATCAGAGGGCTTTCCGCGATCCGTTGACGAAGAACGTTCCCCAGGTCCATCCCGGCCTCATCCCGGTCGGCAAATGGTTCCGCGCTATCGGAAAGAATAGTCAGTTTCATACGTCCTCGCCTTCGCCTGATGCGCCTTGATGTGTTTGAGACTTTCGATGACCCTGGCGGCTTCGGTCCGCGTCAGCAGCATCAGCTCTTTTTTGTGATAATATTTGTGCATAAAATTCTCCAAGTGCTCTTTCTCCCACCGCAATTGATGGGCCAGGCTTTGGATGAATATCTTTTGTTTTAATGTCATCCCGTGGGCGTTCACACGATAACCCCGGCTGCGAACAACGTGATTCATCAGCCTGTGAAATTTTTCGTCATCGAGCTCTGCTGCCGAATGGACACCCGCGGCGCTGAAAAGAATGCGCCGGTATTCTTCATCGCTTAAGCCAAGCTCTTTTTTAACGATATGGATCAGCGCCAGTTTTTTTCGATCGATCATGGCTTGCCCCTCTCTGCTTTTTTTATAACAGATATCGAGAGAGTCCTGTATGCGGGCTTACCGGTGAAGCGTTGGGTAGTAATACCTATCCTTGACGGAATTTATTCGATGATGATCGGCAGAAGACGCAGGGACATTTCTTCCTTGCCAACCCCCCAACCCCACAAGCTCGCCGATTTCGGCTTATGGTATAAGCAAGCCGAAACCGGCTGTGGGCAGTTGGCAATACAGAAATATCCCTGCGTCTTCTCAGTGTTTAACGATAACCTATGAATACCGATACGTACGACGGGCATTGCAGGACGCAACGTACGAAAGCGGACGCCCTTGCGAAGGTTTTTTGATGACTGCTACACATCCAGAACAACCACGGCTTCCCATCCGTTTGCGGTTTCCGTAACGCGGAGCCGGTGCAGGGTTACGGCTTTGACATCGGTGTTGAGTTTATGCTGGCCGCGGATGATCTTCTCGCCGCGGGCTTCTCCGGAAAACGTGTAGATGCCGTTCTGCTTTAAGATGTTCGCTTTTGTAAGGCGCAGCAGCAATCCTTGCGCGTCCTTGTAATAAATCAATTCCTGAAGCGTAGAAACCAGCAGCATCTCCAGCGACTCATCCTCCACATGGATGCGCCGCTTTTGTTTTCCAAAAATGTCGTCCAAATCCTCAACCATCACATTCAGAGTCGCGTCGGCGGCAGCCAGGAACATCTCTTCCGGTGTCTTTCCCTCGGCCTTAAAGGCAACATCGGCCAGGGCGATATCATCCAGGTACTGATACGGCATCGTTCACCCCTTGATATTTCCGATGGGAATAAAGCGGGCAACCCTTTTGCTGATCCCGGACAGTTCGGTCGCCAGGGTGACGTCATCAATATTTTTATAGGCGGCCCCGGCTTCTTCGGCCAGTCCCGAATAAGAGGCCGTGTGAACATAAATCCCTTTTCGTTCCATCGATTCCTTAAGCTCAGTGCCCTGGAATTCTTTTCGCGCCTTTGTCCGGCTCATTCGCCGCCCGCTGCCGTGCGCTGTCGAGTAAAAAGTCTCCTCTGCCGCTTTTGTCCCGGCCAAAAGATACGATCCCGTTTCCATGCTGCCTCCGATGATCACGGGCTGGCCTGTCACCTGATAGGCCTCGGGGATGCCCGCCATGCCCGGCGCAAACGCGCGCGTCGCGCCTTTGCGGTGAACCAGCAAAGGCCGATCCCGGCCGTCAACGCGATGCGTCTCCAGTTTGGCGATGTTGTGGGCGACGTCATAAACCTGGTCCATGCCCAGCTCCGACGGGCTTTTTTGAAAATGGTGAGAAAAGACTTCCCGGATACGGTGCAGGATCACCTGACGGTTGGCAAAGGCCATGTTCACCGCGCATTTCATGGCGGAAAAATACGCCCGGCCTTCCGGAGAATGAAAAGGCGCGCAGGCCAGTTCCCGGTCAACGATCTTGATCCCATATTTGCCGGACATGACCTTCAAAAACAGATTCAGATAATCGGTGGCGACCTGATGACCAAACCCGCGGCTCCCGCAATGAAACATCACGACAACCTGATTCGGGATCGTGATCCCCATCGCCGCGGCGAGCTTTTGGTCAAAAATATTTTCCGGCCTGGCGACTTGAATTTCCAGGTAATGATTCCCCGACCCTAAGGTCCCGATTTGTTTGAATCCGCGGTCGACGGCCCTTTCGCTGACCATGGAGGGATCAGCGCCGCCGATGCAGCCGGTTTCCTCCGTGTGCTCAAGATCCGCAGGCAGACCGAATCCGTTTTTGACGCACCAGCGGGCCCCCTCTTTGAGCACGTCCGAGAATTGGCTTCGCGAAATACGGACAGAACCTGTTCCGCCGACGCCGCAGGGAATCCGCGCAAAGAGCTGATCGACGAGCGTGTGCAGATGCGGCTGGATATCCTCATACGTCAAATTCGTCAGGACCAGCCGCATGCCGCAATTGATGTCAAACCCGATTCCTCCCGGGGAAATGACCCCCTCGTCGGGATCCATCGCCGCCACGCCGCCGATTGGGAACCCGTAACCCCAGTGCGCGTCCGGCATGCACAGCGCGTATTTGACAAGACCCGGCAGCTGCGAGACGTTCGTGATCTGATCGAAAACCGCGTCGTCCATCTCCTCTAAAAGCTGCCGCGTCGCATAGATCCTCGCCGGGACCCGCATCCCCGCCTTGTGGTGTACCGGCAGCTCCCAGAGCGTGTCGGAAATTTTGATCAAACTTGCCGGAAGAGTCATATCGGTTGCGTTACCGGTTGGTGGTTATGATTCCAGCGGGC
>CAYHZK010000126.1:0-6934 GCA_964361085.1 uncultured Planctomycetales bacterium | reverse complement strand
CGGCATCCTTCACGAGAATATTTATAAGAGCGGCATTCAGGTCACGGCGCAGATCCCTGAACAGGAGGGGTTGACGATCTCTGGACGGTGACGCTGACCTTGACATTTCCATAATCATAGTACATACTTTGCTCATATTTTTGTGAATCCCTACACAGCATAAGGAGAAAATCATCTATGATATCCAAGGACATGGCGTTTCGGCGAGTGACGGTTGTTTTTTTTGGCGGTCTTATCATTCCAGCAGTTCTTTCCACCGCGCTTTTTGCGGACTCCCCCAGTGAACGAGATCAGGCGATAACCCGGGAATTTGAGTGCATCAACAAAAGACTTCAATCAGGCGACGGCCTCGCCTGGGACAATGTCTGTTATACCGAAACGGGTTCGGAGCAGAAGCCGTCGAAGATCGGGACGATCGGCGATGAGATGGTCATGACGGCGAAGGAATATTCTCCCGAAAATATCCAGAAAGATGAAATGACGCAGAAAGACTTTTCTTTCCCGGCCAACGTATCCTTGCGGAAGTTTGAAGTGAGCGGCGAGACCTATTATTACGCCTATAACGAACCGACACTGGATGTCCGGCTTGCCGGTTTGAAATACGGGGTTTTTGCCGCGTACACCTACCGGAGTTCTCACAATCAGCACATCAAATCCCTCAGCGATGTTTTCAGCGATACCAACAAGATCAACATGTTCCGGATTGAAGGCCGGTTGAGTTACGGTGACGTGGACTACGAGGGATCCGGCACGTGGGATGATATCCCCGACTATAACTATGAAATCCGGCTGTTAGCCGGTTATGATATTCCGGTCAACGATGCTTTCCAAATCACACCCTATGCCGGTCTCGGGTACCGGTATCTCTTCAATGATTTTTCAACGATTCCCGCTCAAACTATCGACGGTGTTACGTATTTGAGTGGATATGACCGTGAATCACGGTATTTTTATCTGCCGATCGGTTTTGAAGCTCACAAAAAGTGCGCCCAAGGCTGGTCGTGGAATGTCAATGCGGAGTATGATATTTTTGTTTCCGGAAAACAAAAGAGCCACCTGGAGGATTCCGTTGATTTGGCCGGCAACAACGCCGGATATGAGACGGTTGCCAACGAACAGCGAAAAGGGCACGGGATCAGAGGGGCAGTCCGGGTCGGGAAGGAATTGACGAACGTGGACCTCTTTGTGGAGCCGTTCGTCCGGTATTGGAGTATCCAGGACTCGAAGATCGAGGCGATCACTCTGACGGGCGGCACGCCTGTCGGATACGGCTTTGAGCCCAAGAATGACACGACGGAATATGGCATCAAGATGGGCGCGAAATTTTAAATTGATTGGTCGTAACAATTTTTAGTTTCAGAAAATCAGGGGCTGTGAAGACATTGACGTTGTATTTATCCTTTCAGGACGGAACTGCCGATGCATGCGGTTCCGTTCTTTTTTTGATCTGACGTTCCCAACCTCAGAGCGGCTTTTCTCATGGCAGAACCACACTATGTCGCTAAAATCGCCGCGGAATTAAATCTTAAGTCCGCGAGCGTCCTGGCCACGGTCGAGCTCCTCGATGGCGGTTCGACCGTTCCGTTCATCTCCCGTTACCGCAAGGAAGTCACCGGCAGCCTTGACGAAACCAAGGTCACGGGGATCCGCGACCGTCTGCACCAGTTGCGCGAGCTGGATAAGCGTCGCGCGACGATCCTCGCGTCCATCGAAGAACAGGGCAAGCTCACCGACGAACTGAAAGAAAAAATTCTTGCCGCCGAAACCTTAAGCACCCTGGAAGATATTTATCTTCCCTACAAACCCAAACGCCGGACCCGCGCGACCATCGCTAAAGAAAAGGGTCTGGAGCCTTTGGCGCAGTTGATTTTCGAGCAGGGTGCTATCGACGTCGATCAGGAAGCGGCCAAATATGTCGATCCCGAAAAGAAGGTGACGACCGCGGCCGAGGCTGTAGCCGGCGCCCGCGACATCATCGCCGAATGGGTCAATGAAAACGCCGGGGTCCGCGAAAAAATCCGCGCCCTTTATTTTGAAAAAGGGGTTTTCAAAGCCCAGGTCATCCGCGGCAAAGAGGTGGAAGGGGCGAATTACAAGGATTATTTCGAATGGCAGGAGCCCGTTAAGACGGTGCCGTCGCACCGGATCCTGGCGGTCCGCCGCGCGGAAAAAGAAGAGATTTTGATGTTGAAGGTCGTTGTCCCCGAGAATGAGGCCCTGGCCATCCTCGAGTCTCATTTTCTCAAAGCCGGCAACCGGGCCGCCCAGGAAGTCAAGACGGCGATCTTTGATTCTTACCGGCGGCTTTTGTCGTTGTCCATGGAAACGGAAATCCGGCTGGCCACCAAAGAAAAGGCCGATAAAGAAGCGATCACGGTTTTTACCCAAAATTTGAGGCAGCTGTTGATGGCCTCACCCTTAGGGCAGCATCGCGTCATGGCGATTGACCCCGGGTACCGGACGGGATGCAAGGTGGTCTGCCTCGACGCCCTGGGCAACATCCTGCAAAATGACACGATTTACCCGACGGGTTCCGAATACCAGCAATCCGAGGCGGTCCGGACGCTCAAGACGATGTGCGCCTTTCATAAGGTGGAATTCGTTGCGATCGGCAACGGCACCGCCAGCCGTGAGACCGAGGATTTTGTCCGCGGGATCGGTTTGCCGGAGGATATTCATATCTTGATTGTGAGCGAAAGCGGCGCCTCGATCTATTCGGCGTCGGATGTGGCCCGGGAAGAATTTCCTGACTTCGACGTCACGGTCCGCGGTGCCATTTCGATCGGACGCCGGTTGATGGACCCGCTCGCCGAGCTGGTTAAAATCGACCCCAAATCCATCGGGGTGGGGCAATATCAGCATGACGTGGACCAGGGGCTTTTGAAACAAAGTCTGGACGATGTGGTCGTCAGCTGTGTCAACCTCGTCGGCGTCGAGCTGAATTCGGCCAGCAGGCAGCTTTTAACCTACGTGTCCGGCCTCGGGCCCGGCCGCGCGCAGTCGATTGTGGATTACCGTAATGAGCATGGGCCGTTCCGTTCGCGGCAACAGTTGTACGACGTGCCGAAACTCAGCTCCAAGGCGATTGAGCAGGCCTCCGGATTTTTGCGCATCCGCGACGGGGACAATCCGCTTGACGCCAGCGCCGTTCACCCGGAAAGTTATTTCATCATCGATCTTATGTCCAGGGACCTTCGCTGCGCCGTCAGGGATCTCTTGCGCCAGGACGCCCTGCGCCAGCAAATCAATCTGCAGAAATACGCCACGGATAAAATCGGACTCCCGACCCTCACCGATATTATCGCCGAACTGGCCAAGCCCGGACGCGATCCCCGTCAACAATTTGAGATCTTCCATTTCACCGAGGGGGTGCATAAGCCGGAGGACCTCAAGCCGGGGATGAAAATGCCGGGGATCGTGACCAACATCACGAATTTCGGCGCCTTCGTCGATGTCGGCGTGCATTTAGACGGCCTGGTCCACATCAGCCAGCTGTCCGACAAATATGTCCGCGACCCGAATGATATTGTCAAAGTCCATCAGAAGGTGAACGTGACCGTTCTGGATATTGACCTGCAGCGCAAACGCATCGCCCTTTCCATGAAAACCAATCCTCTGTATTTCGGCCCTCAAAAGACACCGGTGAGCGTCAAAATTTAACCTCCGGGTTTTTAAAATTCAAACTTGTATGTTAGAATAGGCCACGTTAAAAACGGAATTTTTGGGAGAAGCACGCATGTCTTATCTGGTCCTGGCCCGTAAATACCGCCCCGCGACATTCGCCGATGTCATCGGGCAGGAACACATCACCGACCTGTTAAAGAAGTCGATCACCGCCAGCCGCGTCCACCACGCCTATCTTTTTTGCGGGCCGCGCGGGATCGGGAAAACCTCCTGCGCGAGGATCCTCGCCAAATCCCTCAATTGCCAGAACGGCCCGACCTTAACCCCGTGCGGAGAATGTCCGTCTTGCAAAGAGATCAGCCAGGGATCGAGCTTTGATGTGCTCGAGATCGACGGCGCTTCCAACCGCGGCATCGATGAAATCCGCGCCCTGCGCGAAAATGTCAAATTCGCCCCCAGTTACGGGACCTACAAAATTTATATCGTCGACGAAGTCCACATGCTCACCATGGAAGCGTTTAACGCGCTCCTGAAAACATTAGAGGAGCCGCCGCCGCACGTTAAATTCATTTTTGCCACAACCGAGCCGCACAAACTGCCGGCCACAATTATCTCGCGCTGTCAGCGTTATGATTTCAAAAGGATTTCCCTCAAAACCCTCGTGGACACGCTGGCCGGCATTTGCAAAAAAGAAAATTTTACCGTCACCGAAGACGCCCTTTATGCGATTGCCAAGGCGGCCCAGGGGAGTTTTCGCGACGCGTTGAGCATCCTGGATCAGATCAGCGCCTTGAGCGATCGCACGATCAGCGACGGGGATGTTTATTCGATGCTGGGATTGGTCGAAACGGAACTTCTCTTTGATCTGACGGACGCGCTGGCGGCCGGGGATTGCGTCCGGGCCCTGGATATTTTTGACGTTATCATCGAAAAAGGGAAAGACGTCAAGCAGCTGTCGCGCGATTTAGTCGAGCATTTTCGTGATCTGATGATCATCAAGGTCGGCGGAAAGACCCTGGAACGTCTGGTCGATTATCCGGCCGCCGTCAAGGAGCTGTACTGGAATCAGTCCCAAAATTATACCATCCCCGGCATTCTCAAGGGCCTCGACGCCTTGATCGAGGCCCAGGACATCGCCCGGGTGACCGAGACACTGCGCACGCCGCTTGAGATCGCGTTTGCCAAATTGACGTATCGCCCCGACGGTGTGAATACCTGCGATTTTTCTGCGCCGACGCCGGCCCCAAAAGCCGCCGCTCCGGCCGCTGTCGCTGTCCTTAAAACTCCGCCGCTACCCACGGCTCAAAAATTTTCGCCGCCCGAGATTCTGAAGGACAGGCGGGGAGAGATCAATCTCTCCGCGGACAAGGCTGTCGCAGCAGCGGAAGAGGAAAAGACCGAACGCCCCTCCTCCGGACTTTTGGATTTGGAAAAAATCCGGCAATCCTGGGATGCTCTGACCTACGCCGTCAGCCGCGAAAAGATGTCCTTGGCCACGTATCTGCAGGAGGGCAGGCCCGTGGCGTTGAAGGGGGAGCGATTGACCGTCGGGTTTACGGCGGATTTGCATTTTCACAAGGAAACCCTGGAGCGCAACGAGTATATCCTCCTCGTCGAAAAAGTCTTTTCAGAAAAACTCAAGGCAAAAATTCTGATCGAATATAAAATTGTCGGCGAGAACGCCATCACCGCCGAGAACCACGAACCCCTGGTCCAAACCGCGCTCGAAACCTTTAAGGGAAAGATCGTCAGCAAGTGGCATAACGAATAACCATGTCCTACCCAAAACTCATTGAAAATTTGATCGAGCAGCTGGTCAAGCTCCCCGGTGTCGGACGTCGCAGCGCCGAGCGCATGGTGTTTTGGCTCTTGACGCATCCGAAGGAGCAGACTTTGGAGATTTCCAGCGGCATGATCCGCTTGAAGGAAGGGATGAGCTTTTGCAAAGTGTGCAACAACCTGAGCGAATCGGACCTGTGTCTGGTTTGCGGCAACCCCAACCGCGACCGCTCCACGATCTGTGTCGTCGAGGAGCACAAGCACCTTTTGGCCATCGAGCGCACCGGCACGTACAAAGGGCTTTATTTTGTGCTGCTGGGGGCGATGTCCCCGACCGAAGGCCGCGGGCCTGAAGATTTGAAAATTCATCTCCTTGTTGCGCGTATCCAAAGCGAAAACATCCGGGAGGTCGTGATTGCCACAGACCCGGACACGGAAGGGGAGATGACGGCCCTCCATATCACCAACGAACTGCGCCCCACGGGGGTCAAAATCAGCCGGATCGGGCTGGGGATCACGGTGGGAAGCTCGGTTGAATACGCCGATCTCTCGACGCTGACACTCTCCATGACGACCCGCCGGGAACTCTAGGTAATCATTGACATCAGGGACATTTTGAATATAATTGCAACAGTGTCTTTTCGTTCTTTACACAAATTTTCCAAGATTTTATTCCCCTGTAGCTCAGTAGGTAGAGCAAGTGGCTGTTAACCACTGGGTCCGAGGTTCGAGCCCTCGCGGGGGAGCTTTGTTGGACAGAGAGCCCTTTTTGCGAATAGCGAGAAGGGCTTTCTCCATGAAGGATAAAGAGTTGCGTCACTAAGGGTGTAGTTCGAGGCTATGACCTTCAATAGTTTGGCCTTATCTTCGTAGTTTGCTTTAACATATAGCGGATACAAGCGATTAGCGAGTTCGAGGGTTTTATAGCCGTATTCCGTAGCGTGTGGATTTATCTTTTGGGTGCTGTCGATTTCCGATTTGATTTCAATTAACTGATTCTGATACTCTTCCTCTTTGGCCTTAAACACGTCCTCTGCAATCTCCCCGTCGAATTTAGAATCATATAGCCTGTTTAGTCGAGCGGTTTATCCTGTCTCGTTGAGTTTGAAGCGAATTTAGACGGTTCTCGTGCAATTGCAGGGCATCCTTGTTGGCCTCCCGCAATCCTTCCTTGAGCCACTCGGTAATGTTATCTGGCAGAGTGGCATCCTGTAACGAAGAGATGGTTTTAGTATAAAGATCAGCTCAAAATCGGGAGGTGTCCAATGCAAAATGAACAAGGGAAAAAGCGAAGATTTGACCGGGAGTTTAAAATTTCCGCAGTGAAGATGGTCACCGAAGGTGGGCAAACGGGCACAGAAGTCGCCAGAAGTTTAGGGATTGATCCGAATCGACTTTATCTTTGGAAGAAGAAGTTTGGGGATCAAGGGGAGAAGGCTTTCCCCGGTAAAGGTCACTTGACGGAGCTGGCAGCACTTATTGAATTTCTCATAATATAGTGACAATGTTCTTTGATAATGGTATTATTTTT
>CAYHZK010000125.1:0-7022 GCA_964361085.1 uncultured Planctomycetales bacterium | reverse complement strand
ACCCCCAACACCCAGTTCCGAAGACTGGTGCTCTATCCAATTGAGCTACAGGCGCATATTATGCAATGAGAAGATCCGGGGTGAGGATATGACAGCAGCACAGAGGGATCACCGGGTCGCGCAGCCAGAAAGCATAAGAATCTCAGAGAGGGATGTTGATTTTATTCAAGGCTTTGATAAACAAATCATAGGCGGCCGTCTTGACGACAAAGTCGTCCGCCCCAAAAGTCCTGGCTTTTTCCATGTGCTGAATCTGCAGGCTGCCTGTGATCATCATCACATGGGGCGTGGGATTGCTGATTTTTTTCAACTGTTTACACAGAGCAAAACATTCGATGTCGTAAATCTGCTTATCGAGGATAATCAGGTGCGGCTTGGTCGTATAAGCCACGGCAAGGCCTTCTTTACCGTCGTGGGCGATATGAATGTCGTTATACCGCTGCTTCTGAAGGACGGCCTTCATGCTCTGGCAATCCTTCTCATAGCCGTCGATAATCAAGACCCTTTGATCGGGTCTCTCCACCATCGGGATCTCCGAAATTTTTTCCTGGGCCTGCCGGTGCGCTGAGTGACTGAACTGGGTTTCTTCCGGCCATTTCAGCATGTTGGGATATTTCGCGTATTCCAGGGCCGTCTCCCGGCTGATGATCCCTTTCCGGTAAAGCTCCGAAAGGTGGATCTCCAGGGTGTGCATGTCCTCGTCCTCCTCGGTGTGCATCTGGCCTCGCAGTTCGATCAGGGCCCCGCGGCGGATCAGGTTCTGGATGGAGATATTGACGGCCAGGACCTCGGTGGCGAGGATGCGGCCGTTGCCGTCTTTGCGGGGAACCAGCGTCTGGGAAATGATTCCCAAAAGGCTTCCCGCAAGCTGCACAAAGAGCTGATCCCGGTGCCCCATGGGATAAACGTCGATGATGCGGTTGAGGGTCTCCGTGGCGTCGGCCGCGTGGACCGTCGTCATGACAAGGTGCCCTGTCTCCGCCGCCGTCAACGCCATCGAGATGGACTCAAAATCGCGGACCTCGCCGACGACAACGACGTCGGGGTCCTGGCGCAGCGACGATTTGAGGGCGCTGGCAAACGAGGGGGTGTCGGTCCCGACTTCCCGCTGAATGATCAGACTCTTTTTAGAATGGTGAACATATTCAATCGGATCCTCGATCGTAATGATTTTCGCGCGCCGCTCGGCGTTGATCATATCGATAATATACGTGAGGGTTGTGCTCTTGCCGCTGCCGGCTGTCCCGGAGATGACGACCAGCCCCTTGCGTTTGCGGGCCAGTTTTTTCATGATCGTCGGAAAATCAAAATTGATGACCCTCTCAAGCGTGGTCGGCATGATGCGGAATGTCGCGGCCGCCGTACCCTTTTCATAATAGATATTGGCGCGGAACTGGTACCCCTCGACTCCGGAATACGAACAGTCCAATTCCCGGAATTTTTCAAAAATCTCAATCTGCTGCGGGGAGAGGATCTGCAAAAGCGTTTCCTTGAGCTCCGCAGCCGGCAACGCCGGCAAATCCGTAAGGGTCAGTTCTCCGTCGATACGGAACAGGGGCGGTTTGTCGGCCACCAGATGAACGTCCGAGGTCCGGCGGGTTACGGCATTTTGCAGGATATCTTTGACTGTCATAGTTTGATACAAAAAATAAAATTGCTGATGAAAACTGGTTTGAGTTTAACACACGCGGAAAACTTTATCAATGGGGCATTTATTCCTCCGTCACCAAAGCGGCCTTCGCCCTCTTTTTGGTCCGGGCCGGTTTTGGAGGCAACGGCGGGGGCGGCGAATGCTCTCGCCACAAGCCCTTCCGGGAGTCCCTGGCCCCGGCAAAAGCCCGGTTGAACACCTCGGCATATTTCACATTGGGCGGGATCGTCATGGGTGTCGCATACCCCTCTCCAATAATCGCGGCATTCAGAAAACACCAGTGTTGACCCTCGAATTCGACGGCATATCCGCCGGAGGCCGGCGAACCGTCTTTAAGAATAAAAACATACGCCAGCGATCGGCCATAGCGATCCTTTCTTTCAACATCAAACTCCAGCCGCGCCCGCCGGCCCATGGCAAGATCACTGGTGAATTTCTGGGCCTTGCGTCCCATCGTCTTGATGACCTCAATGTCCTCGCCGGTCCTTCGCGCGTCTTTGAATAATTTGGTGTTCTCGTGCGTTTCGGGACAATCGATGCCGATCAACCGGACTTTTTCTCCATGGCTCAGCAGCAAGGTGTCTCCGTCATAAACCTTGGCGACGGTGACATCGCCGCGCGCCTCCGGCCCGGCATCTTTAGCGCGAAACGGATTTTGCCCGGGACCGAAAAAATACGAAGCCGCCGCAACCAGAGCGGCCAGGATGAGCGCCGGCAGGCCTCCTCCCTTCAGCTTTCGCGTCCGGTTAGTTCTCCGCATCTTCCGATTCTTCGGCCTCAAATCCATCCACGGCCTGCTTGACGTCCATCTCCGCTTTTTCGATCTTAAGCTTGCACAGTTTGATCAAATCCACGGCCTCTTTGACCCGGTCCCCGAGTTCATCCACATCGATCTCTTCGCTCTCGATTTTCCGGATGATCTCATCGAGTTTTTTCACGGCCTTGCCGTACTTTGTCTCCGTCACCTGGCTTCCTCCTTTGACTGAACGTCTGGTGCGCTGAGCCGCACCACACTTTCCAAAACACCGTCGGCGAGCTGAGTCACAATCTGGTCGTTGGACTGAACATCCGCGGCATGACGGACAAGCCCTCCGCCTTTCAAACGCGTGATGCTGAAACCCCGTTTTAACGTGCCGCGCGGATCGGCCAGTTCAATCAGCCTTTGAAAATTCTTCAGTCTCACATGCTCGCCCTTGAACCTGGCCTCCGATCCTTTCAGCAGATTGACTTTCAGCCCGTCGACACGAAGCTGCAATTCTTCTAAATATTTTACCGGGATATACCGGATAAGCTCTTGCAGGCGGGTCAGCTCCTGATGATGATCTTTCAAAAAATGCATGGTGCCGCTGTGAAGCTTAAGGGCGTGATTCTTCAGCCGTTTCCTCTCCGCCGCGATGGTCCCGCCGGCAGAGCTGATGATCGATTCGCCTTTCTGTTCGATGCCGGCTAAAAAATCCGCGACCCGCTGCACCAAAAACTGCGCAATGGCTGTCGGGGTCTTCTGATACGTGTGGGCGGCCAGATCGGTCATCGTGATATTGATCTCGTGTCCGATCCCGCTTAAAACCGGCAGCGGGCAGGCGGCGATTCTTTCGGCGATGTCCTGGTGATCAAAACAGCTCAATTCGGCAATGGAGCCGCCCCCCCGGGTGATCACAATCACGTCAACCGCGCGGGGCCGGCTCAAATCATCCACGGCCCTGCAGACATCAAGGTAAGCCGATTTCCCCTGCATGAGGGTGCTGCGGCAAAAAACCTTAAACCCGTAACGGCTCTCCCGCAATTCCGAAAGGAAGTCATTGTAGGCCGCGGAATCATAGGCCGTGATCAAACCGATCCGCAGGGGAACCAGCGGCAGCGCGACGAGCTTGTTTTTATCCAGAGTGCCGTTCTTTTTCAGAAGGGCGATGAGCCGCTGTTTTTCCTGGGCGATCTTCCCTAACGTATAAACGGGGTCGATGCTCTCGACGATCAACCGCACCGCGCCATGCGGCGGATAAAAATCGACGCGGCACAAAAACTTGACCTCAATGTCGTCTTTGAGCTGAAAGGCATTTTCCGAGCCGCGCAAGACGTCTTCGATATGGTTCTTGCGTCCGGAGAAAATTACGAGGCCGGCGCGGGCCAGAATCTCTTTGGACCGCGGATCCTTTTCACAAAGTTCAAAAAAAACATGATTTTTGTCTTTGTTGCGGTTGTACCCCCGGATCTCCCCGCAGACCCACACCGCGCCGGGAAACCCCATGTTAAGGACATCCTTAATACAGGTGTTGAGCTGCGATACGGTCAGGTATTCGTTTTCAGGCATCATGAGACACCGTATGTCATACGACGGAGGACTAGCAGGAGACGCAGGGATATTTCTGTATTGCCAACTGCCCCACAGACGATTTCGGCTTGCTTATGCCATAAGCCCAAATCGTCGCGCTTGTGGGGTTGGGGGGTTGGCAAAGAAGAAATATCCCTGGCGTCTCCAACGTTGAGATGATAACTGCGGCACAAACCGCATTATGCCCACAACTCCCGCGACAGGATCGTGACGGCTTTTTTAATCTGCTCGGCCGTCGCCGAGCCGTGAGATTCGATGACCTTCAAGTGATGGCTCTTGATATAAGGAAAAAATTTCCGCAGATCAAAATCCCCTTCAAAAGGCGCCTGATGGTCCTTGATGACCTTGACCCCGTGGATATGAAACCCGATGATCTTGTCCTGATAACGGTCCAGACATTCCCGGTGGGAATAGATCCCCAGCCGGTCATTGACCTCGGCGTGGCCAAAGTCGTGCCAGTAATACATCCCCCGGGAATGGAAGCGATCCAGGAGGTCGCCGATCTCTTCAAATGTCGGCATCTCCGTCGGATAATAGCGGGTTTCGAGACCAACCTTAACATTCTTCTTCTCGGCGTAAGCCATCACCGCCTCCAGGCTCACCAGCAGATTTTCCATAAACGGTCCCTGAGCGGCCCGCCGCTGTGCGACAACCTGGGCGCACAATTTCTTAAATTCATTCTCATCCGAAAGATGCCCTTCCTTGTATTGCTTGATCAGGGATTCCGAAAGCCCGCCTTGAATCTCGATTGTACCTGCGTGGATCACCACAACCCCGGCCTTCACCGTCACGGCCGTGTCGACGGCGCGCTGCGTCCAGGCGACAGCCAGCTTGCGTTCCTCCTCATCCAGAGAGGTCAGCCGGTAGTGATTGGACGGATGGCGGGGCGACGGATGATCATCGGGCAACGGGCAGAAATTATGGACACTCGAGACGGTCATCTTCAGTTCATCCAGGAGCGGAACAACCCGGGCCAATTGCGGAACCGTTATTTTGTAACCCAACTCGACGGTATTCAAACCGACGGCCTTGATGTCAAGCAGCATCTGCCGCATATCGGCGTCGGAACGATAATTCCAGGCTGTCGAAATGGCCAGCATCTTCCCTCCTGTCTCTAAAATCACTTGAGGATTTTCATCGTTTTGAGTTGACCTTCGACGCTGGACAGAGCGGCCTTGATCACGGGCTCCAGCCCTTCGAATTTTGCCTGCGCCGCCTCACGCTTGCCGTGCAAAACCCGGCCGGTTTCCTGGCTCTTATTGTTGATGTCCGACGCGTACCAGTCTTCATATTCTTTAAATTCCTTCAGCGCCCGAAGGTACTCCCTGAGCCGTTCGGCATAATGAACGACCGCGCTGTCCCATTCCCCATGCGGGAAGGCCATGGCCTGCTCCCAGCCCTCAAGTTTGAAAAATCGCAGCTTCCCGATTTGAAACATCACGTAATACGACTCCAGATTGTCCTTGATCTCCTCGTAAAACGCCAACAGAAGCCGCCTGCGGGTTCTTCCCTTTATAATGCTCTGGAGAATTACGGGTATCATCAAGAGGCCAATTTTATCAGAACTTCAAAAAAACGCCAGAGGGCATTTCCGCGACCCGGGCGCCATCGAGCGCGCATGCCCTGACCATGACTCTCGCCTTCGCCGGCCTGCTTCAAAACACCCACCTTTTGGGATATGATGAAACCCGCGCCGGCGTTTCCGTCAACACACCCCCCGTCGTGATTTTATAACTGGCGGCCATGGCCGGATCCTCGATGGCCGCCGCATCGAGCGCGTATCCCTGCCTCGAAAACACGCAGGAGATGCGGTATCCCTGCTGTTCCGTATCGCAATAGAGATCTCGCAAATACGGCGGTGAAGAAAAATACAATTCCGACTGACTCTGCGGATATTCGCCATGATCCCCGGCATAGTGCTCGGCCGCTTCGGAAATCTCCTGTAAAATGATTTTTATATCGACATGAGACTCCAGATGAGCCTTCATCATCGACTGGAAGATGCTGGACATCATGAACGGCCCCCAGAAGAGCATCAAAAGCAAGATCAGGCATTGAATCACGATCCCGAGCGGATTGAGGGCGGCAAAGGCCTGCCGGGCCTCGATCCGGCAGGCGTTCCCAAACGCGTCGACGACACCATAAACCCACGGCACAAAGATCCAGTAACTGTCCATCCCCATAACCCAGGGGATGATGAGCCAGCAAACCAGAAAAACACCGATCCCTTTTCCCAGTTGCCCATTATAAATCTGGCCGCTGCCGGGCAGCACCAGAGAAAAAACAGCGGCGATAAAAGGGTTGCGATGCGAAGAAATTTTCCGCGGCGAGGTCAGGTGGACTTGAACGGCGCAGCTTTTACAAATGACGTGTCCTTCGGCGACCGCCTGACACTGAGCGCAGATGCCGATCCCGCAGCGGCTGCATTCCCCGACGGCGATTTGTTTGGGATGATTACTGCAAAACTTCACGCCACACTTCCCTTTCGCGAAATAAGCGGTTTCGACGGCGGCGGACGATCGCATAAGAAAGGAACGGGAGAGGAATACAGGCGGGTCCAAAACTCAAAAACGTTAAAACAGAAACACAAAAAGCGAAGAACAACAGACGGCTCATCCCCTTAACCCCACCGTCAGACATCCCTACGGATCGCCCTGCATCGTCGTGATATTCCCATTGATGTCGAACTGTTCGGTCCGGATGATGACCTCATTGCTGAAATATTTCCGGTACATCAGATTCCCGGTTTCGTAATATTCGTTGACCTGAACCGTCTTTCCTTCCTCCAGGAATCTCTCCCGCATCAAGGCCACCTTGAGCGCCGGATTATTATAATATTCCCTGATCACCGCCGGCTGCCCCCGCGACATCTTGGTTTCACGCATCACTCGGCCATCCGGGTAAAAATCCCACGTCGTGTCAACCTGGCCGCTTGCAAAAAGCTGTTGAGCCACGAGATTGCCGCTGCCGTCGTATTCTTTCGAAATCCCGTCTAAAAGATCGTCTTTATAATTCCGTTCGGCCTTGAGCGTTCTGTCCCCG
>CAYHZK010000124.1:0-7202 GCA_964361085.1 uncultured Planctomycetales bacterium | reverse complement strand
AGAAGTTGTCGCACATGATCTACGCGGGGAGCGATGTGCTGCTGGTGCCGTCGGATTATGAACCCAGCGGGTTGACGCAGATGATCGCGATGAGGTACGGGGCGGTGCCTGTGGTCAGAAGGACGGGAGGGTTGGCGGACACGGTGTTTGAGTTGGCCGAGCATTGGACGGGATTTGTGTTTGAGGGGGTGTCGAGGACGTTCTCGACTCCGGAGGAAGACATTGAGAGACGCCGGGAGAACGGGAGACAGTTGTATGATGCGATCAGAAGGGCGCAGGGGGTGTATGAGACGAAGGGCGCGGGGTGGAAGAATATTGTTGAGAACGCGATGCGGGCGGACAATGACTGGGCGCGGAGCGTGGGTGATTATCTTAATGTCTATCAATGGCTGAATGACGAGGTTTGGGAAGAGGATGTGGAGACGTTACCTCCAGCGAGGGAAGAATCCGTTGATGTTAAAGATACGGAAAAGTCTCTCGTCCAGAGTTTGGCGGCGTTCCTCTCTTCAGGTGATGATGTCAATGCCCGTGTCGACGACATCTTCATCGCCGGCAACGATGAACTGGATGTCTTCAAGACGGCCCTGCGGTTGTTTAAGGCCGGCCAGGGCGGGCGCGTTGTGATCTCCGGCGGGTTGGGCCGCCTGACGCTGCCGTTGCTTAAAAAGGCTGTTAAGGCCGGATACGTCGTGCAGGTTTCTGAAACAGAGCGGATCGACGCGGGTAACCTCGATGAATATCTTGGCCGCCTGGCTGATGAGACGGCCCGTCGAGAGATTATTAAAGTCAGCGAGGCCGCGATCATCAGGCAGGTCATGGTTCAGATGATCGAACAGGATGCCGCGTTGCGCGACATTAAAGACCGGTTCTTAAGAACGGTCGTTCTCGAAGAACAGTCCCGCCATACGGGTGAGAATTTCCGCAATTACCGGACGCTGCTGACCGGCGAAGGCCGTTTCCAAAATAACCGGGTTTGGAACGTTCTTTACCTGGCCGCTCCGCTGCAGCAGTTGAGGACCAAGTCCATCTTCTATAAAGAATTTGCCGCCGAGATCAAGGATGGTCAAATCCGCGGCATCAGTTTTGCTCAGCCGGTCAGCGTCGCCGAGACAACGCCGGAGCTCAAAGAGACATTGCTCGCCGAGATGTTCCGCCTGGCGGTTTACAGCCGGCACCAGGAGATCGCCATCGTCGACGCGGACAAGACCGGCCTTCAGGCCGTCCCCGAAGTCCACTTCATCACAGCCTTAAACCTCTTCGAGACCTTGAGCGCTGAGACGAAAGGCGAGGCGGCTGACGGACTGATTAAACTTTGGAAGAATTTAACCAACCCGTTGTCCGAAGAAAAATTATTGGAAGGCCTGCCCGCGGCCGCCCTTCGGTTTGTGACCAGAGTGTTGGAATCGAGAATATCTAAAGCTTCCCAGACGCCCGGCGCGACCTCGTATGAATTCGCCGGCAGCGGGGTGATTGTCCTGTCGTTCCTCGCCTCCCTGGTCGCCGAATATCCCGTCATCGCGGTCCTCGGCCTCGCGGCGGCGATCTTTATCATCGCCATCGGCATCAAGAAATCCCTCAGTAAATTAGCGGTAGGACAACAGACTTCTGTTATGCAGAAGAATGCCATCCATGGAAAGCAGAAAGGCTTTGCCAACTGGCAGACGATGGTGATTGCGGCGGGTATGGGCGGGTTGGTTATGACTATTCTGGCCGGATGGGAGGTTGCGATTATCTTGATCTCAATGGGGTGGACCAGCGCGACCATTCTTTATCATAAGCATAATATTGATCATCCAGAAGATGTTACATTAACCTACGAGAATCCGCTTCCGGACCGAGGATGGATGAGTTATGTCATGTCCTTAGCAACCCTCGGTCAAGTCGCTATGAATTTGATCGCAATTATGGTGTCCGGTCTTTTATTCATGCCGTTTGATGGCTGGTTGGGATATCTAGGGTTTGGAACACTGGTTATCATGACTGTCGCGGGGATGAGCTATTCTTTAAAATTATGGTCTCTCAGCATGCGTAATGACGCATTTAACGATATTGCCGCGATACAAAAGCGATATCGTTCAGGCTTTAGTCGGGAATTACGTAAAGCGATCGAAAATATTGGGCAGCATATTAAAATGGAAATCGAGAGAATTGATCCGAATGTTGCCTCAAAAAAGATTTCTTTATCATCCAGAATTTATCATGGGTTAAATAAGACCATTAATAGTATTGCCGACAAGACTGAACGGGGTGAAATTGATCCGTTCATTAAATTTAGAACCAGAAAATACAGTGAGGAACCAGAGTCCAAAAAGCAACGCCTTTATGTCGCGGAACGGCCGCTTCGCGTCGGATATCTTCCGTTAGCCGCTAATCCGCTCAACTGGGGACATATCCTGGTTGCCTTGAAGGCTATTAATGTTTTGTCGTTAGATATGCTTATCTTCCGGGTGCATGGCGAGATCAAATACAAGGATGTGGCTGAAATGGACCGTATTCCTGTTAAACACCGCCATGAAATGGTGAAGGCGGCCATTAAGAATTTTTATCCGCTGATGCGCTATACGGATTTAGGCAGTGAGCCAAACAACGAACGTGAAGGGTTTGTAGACATGATGAATCTGCTGGATATGAATACGGGCCGTCGCGTAGATATGATTTATCTGTTGGGTGTTGAAAATGAAAAACGTGTCCGGGAATATACCCAACAATTCAACCGGCTTTTTAAACAAAATCGTCGGAGATTCAACCCCGACCATAAAGTCTCAATAGGTTGGATACAAAGAGGCGAATACGGTGCACAATTAACACAGGAAAAGCTGGATCGCATCAGTTATACCAACGCCCGCAAGGTCGGACAATACAGACCGCTTCGTGCGATTGTCATCAGAGATAACGCTATCGATTTGGGTATTTCTTCAACACTTTATCGGAAATCACACGACGCAGCATTCGTCCCGAATGCGATCGATGTTTATGCCCGGAAACATGGATTTTACGGACATCCATCCATTAATCCACGAACAGGCAAACCGTATGATTATTCAGAAGAAGAGTTATTCAAGGTCAAATTAAGGCCGATCACGGAAGGCCTATCTAATCAACTCGCCCGTTTGGCGGAACGCAACGGCTCACGTAAGACGATTATGGTGGCCATTGATGGGCCGGCTGGTTCAGGTAAATCGACAATGATCAGTGAAGCCGCCATGTTCTTAAGAAACAAGGGATTTGAGCATGTCATCATTGGTTTGGATATATTCCTAAAGGCCAAAGCATGGCGCAATGCCCTGGAGCGTCGTGTGACTGGTCATGAATTGACTAAAGAAGAAAGAAAATTATTAGGCGGTCTGGCCAAAACCATCCAGCCCAATGAAGTCTATCGGGGGGAAGAAGTGACTTGGGACCAGGAAGGCATTTTAAAATTATTAACCGAAATTGATAAATTCCGTCATTCTGGTCGCGAGTCGCAGGTCTTCCATGTCAAGAACGCTTATGTTCGAGGACAAAAAGAACGGCGTGATATCAGCTTTAAGATCAAGAAAGGGGCCATCGTTATTATTGAGGGTAAATATGCCATGCGGGAACAACTGCAGCACTTATATGACATCCGTTATCGCGTCCAGGATGATTTGGAAAAATCAAAGGCCAAGTTTGAAATGAGAACCCGTTTATTCAACCCGGGTACGGCTGATCAGCAAATCGCATTTTATGATCAGAGTTCGCTGCCAAGCTATCAACAGTACGCGGACAGAACAAAAGCCGTTATTAATTTCGTCGCCGATATCTCTTCGGATAAATGGGATCTTATTACTAAAAAAGATCATCATGGATTTATCAATAATGAGGTTCCCGCCGGCGTGATGGCAGCTGACCTCGGGGCGTCACGGATTGATGAAAATGCGCGAGGGCTTTCTCAGTCAGCATATCAATTTGGAATTCTAAACCCTGTGTTCTTCCCGAAGGTCGTCATGGGATTGGCTCTGTTGACATATTCCTCGCCGGTGTTGGGGGTCGTGGAAATAGTGGAAGTGCTTGCCGGTTCCTTATTCTTCGGGACATGGATTGCTGTTGGGTTGACAGCGCTCACCGTTTTCTTTATCATCGCCATCGGCATCAAAAAATACCTCGCCACAAAACAGAACTCGCCCAACGTTCAGAAGACATCGAGCCTCAAAACATTCTTCGCCCTTCGTTCCTTCAAGAAACTTTTGCGTTCTCCTGCAAATATCGGACCGGTCTTAGAAGAGATGCTCAACGACGGGCGTCTCGCGGTTGTGATGCCCGAATTTGGTCAATTAAAAGAGAGGTCTCCGGATGACCGCATGGGTCATATCAACGATGTGGCGACCCATTCCGTCGAGGTCGTGAAGGTCCTCGAGGGGCTGCCTCACAATATCCTTCCTGATTCCGACAGTCAGGCCGCGCAGCATATCAGAAAAACGATCGAAGACGTTGTCGACCATATCAAACGGCAGGGCGCCTTCCCGCTGATTCGTATCGCCGCCCTTCTTCATGACACCGGCAAGGTCCGCCAGACCAAGCACCGCGTCGACCCGGGGCAGGATGAGTTCGGCGCCTATGAAATCGCCCCCGTGATTTTGAGTCGTCTTGGCTTTACCGCCGACGAGCAGACTCTGATCAAGAAGCTGATCTTTAACGCGGACACCCTGATGTTCTTTGCCGACAAAAGAAGCTTTAATGATATGCCGGGACTGATCCTCGAATTCTTAAAAGCCATCGAAGAAGACGACAGCGCCCAACAGGAAGCATGGATCATCCACCGCCTGAAGATGCAGTATCTTTTAGGCCTGAGTGATTACATCGGTGTCAATCCGCAGACCCGCTTCAACGATGCCCGCGGCATTGAGAAGTTATCGACGCCGTTTGAAAGACTGATCGGACAGTTCAGCGAGCTGATGGCCGGGGCCAGGACAGATCTTCCCGCGGACTTCCATACCGCCATGGGTACTGAGTTTGAGGCCGGTTTGCGGGAACAATATCTTCATATCGTCGGACTGCCTTATATCGTCGGAGTGGGGATCTCGGGGGTTAGGACAAAATCGATCAGGGAGCAACTGGCGTTATTCTCCAAGATCGGAGAAGTGAAGGCCGGCGCACTCATTGATGCCAGATACGTTCATTATGATTTTGAGCGTTACAAGGAAATTGTGGTGATGGCCGCTAACGACCGGCCCGGCATCCTCGCGTTGGTCTCCTCGGTCCTGTTCTTCCATGGCTATGACATTCATCTCGCGGAAACCAGCCACTCGCCGGAAGGCGTTGTCTGGGAACGCTTCCTGGTCAAGTACAGCCTGGATGAGGAGCCGCTCATCTCGGACGCGGACCTCAAGACCGAGCTGACAGAAAAATTGAAAGGGTTCCTCTCCAACGGCGATGCGATCCGGGGCGCCATGGCTGAGGAGATGGCGAAATTATTGACGTCCCGGGCCACGCAGAGAAAGGCCCAGGATCAGACCCGCGTCGAGGCAGCCCAAAATGGCGATGCGACCGAGGTGACCATCAGGACCAACGACCGCCGCGGTCTGATCTTTATCATCGCAACGGCCCTGTCCAATTTGGGAATCAATCTCCTGAAGGTCAAGATCAACACCAGGGGATATCATGTCGAAGACATCTTGACCGTCCAGAAAGACGGCAGGCCTTTGGATACCGATTTACAGAAGACCCTGACGATCACGCTGATGAAACTCCTGGATCGCGACAATATCACGACGGGAGACATCGCCGGTCTCTTTGTTTCAAGCGATAACCCTGATAAGGCCGAGACGACAGGCCAGCCTGCTGTCCGTGACATTGTCGTAGCTCATCAGGACTTGGGCGGACGCGCTCATCAGGAAGACCGGATGCTGGATGTTGTGATCAATCTGGACGCCGTCAAGAACGGCCAGGGCCGTCTTCTGGCGGTGATGGACGGCCACGGCGAGACAGCCCAGTTCGTCCAGAACCTGGTGGAAAAAGTGACCGTATCATTGCGGCAGATTTTTGAAACAGCGTTGGCCGCCCACGCCGGCGATGTTGAACGGGCGATGAGAGCGGTGTTTGCCGAACTCCATGCGATCGCAAAAACGGAAGAAGCCGGGACGACCCTTTCCCTCGTGTATGTTTCTTATAACGAGCAGAAGGCCTATGCCGCGGTTTTAGGCGATTCTCCTGTGATCATCCTCGGCGCTGATGATAAGTTCTATAAGGGCGCTGAACATAATCTTCTGACCAACCGTCAGGAAATTTTAGCCGTTGAACAGCGCGTCAAGACCGATCGGCGAAAGACCTTCTCCGATGTCGACCGGTTCAAATTGGCCGGCGGATATCTTGTCAAACAGGTCGATGACCGCGGTCAGACCATCAGAGGGAAAAAGCCCATGCGTCAATTGTCGCGATCCCTCGGCGATTCCCGGTTTGCCGCGGTGATGAATGATGAGCCGGAGATCTTTACCGTCGCCCTGGGGCTGCAGAGTTTGATCGTCCTGGGATCCGACGGGGTTGTCAAGATAACAAAGGCCGATGATGCAACAACCGCTTCGATGACATTTGATTCGATGGATGCCATGCCGGCCCGTCTGCAGGATCTTATGACGAGGGTTATCAATCAGGGCCTTTCAGCGGAACAGTTGGTTAGCGTGGCTGTCCGTGAATGGAAAACTGATGATAACGTCACCGTCGTCATTTGGAAGAATGGAAACGGTCGTTTTGACGTGAGCGGCGGTAACAGACAAAAAGGTTTTGCCGTCTGGCAGGCGATGGCCGTGGTGGCGGGCCTGTCCGTGGTCGGCGCGGCGGTTTTAGCCGGATGGATTAGCCCGGTGACCGGGATTGCGGTTTTAGGCGGGATCGGACTGATGATCCTGGCCGGCCAGCTCTGGTCGAACAAGAGGCTGCACGTGATTTTCCGGTTTTTCCGGATTGAAAGAACAGCGGTTGAGATCGTGATCAAACGGATTGTCAAGCAAATCCTCCGACGCATCCGGAAGATCAGGGCGGTCGTCGTTGAGGTGAATATCGCGGAGATGTTGGGGAAGAAAGCGACATCGGATAAAGGCCCAGAGGCTCAAAAGGATGAGGCGCCGGCGAAGGCAGAGATCGCGGCTGCCGAAGATGTGAGAACAACGCCGGTGGGGGCATCGGTTGTGGGGGTCTCGGTGCCTGTCAGCGAGGAAGAAATACAGTCGTCGCCTGTTGGGGCATCG
>CAYHZK010000123.1:0-7206 GCA_964361085.1 uncultured Planctomycetales bacterium | reverse complement strand
TAGGAGAACCCTGCCCGTTTTATTATCAAATCTCAACTAACATTAGCATTCATTCGCCCATGTGATAAAGTTTCGGTCGCATGAACCGTAAACATGATTGGATATCGCGCAAACTCTCGCGATAAGTCAATTGCGCAAAGCTCATGCATAAAAATTGATCCATGCACGAAAAATTCTTGATCCTGTGATCGCCTTGGTAACGCGCAACACATTTGCGGAATTCGTAGAGTGGCAGGAATTCCATGACTTGAGAAAAAATCGTTTTGCCCGTGTTCATTCGACGCTCCTTTATTGGTAGGAACGCCAAAATAACACGTGATTGAATTCAAATCGATTAAAAGATTTTTTTGCATAACGTATTAAGAATTATGAACTTACAAAACTTAATTAAAAGTTAACCGGACAGTACTGAGAAGCTGGTCTTGTTATTTCCCAGAAATGGGCCGAGAAAAAAAGGAAGATATTATTAATTGTACCTTCCAGTTTGCGCAAGCAGTGGAACGCCGAACTGCAGGAAAAATTCTTCATTCCTTCCGTAATTCTAGAAACTAAATCTTTCAATCAAATTATTAAAGAGTGCAATCTTAATCCTTTTGACCAAAAGGATATGATTGTTATTTGTTCCTATCATTTTGCCCGAGCCAAATCATCTTATGTAAAACAGACACCTTGGGATCTTGTTGTTCTTGACGAAGCGCACCGTCTACGCAACGTCTACAAAAAGAGTAACAAAATTGCCAAAGAGATTAATGATCAAGAAGGAGAATGTGCGATTTGATGGGCTCAATCCGCTGAGTATCAAATTGGAAGCTTCTATTCGAAAAAATAAAAAGGATTTCCTGCTGGAAACGATGGACGAGGATTTAGCCAACCTTGTCCGCCAGTTTTGTTTTAGACGAAAAGAATACACTTGGTTATTCCCCAATAATCTCGGAAATAAGATATCCGGCAATCACTTTCGCGAGTACTTGGCTTCGATTAGTGAAAGAATACTTAATAAAAGAGTTACCCCGCATGATTTCCGACATTCCTTAATTACGGAAGCGGGTCTAAAAAATATACCTATACGGGATGTCATGGCAATTACCGGCCATACGGATATTGATGTACTGATCAAGTTTTATTCCCATTCTACAGAACAGGGAAGAAGGCATATCTTTGATATGACCAAAATTTGAAATAATTTCGGAAGTTTTATTGGGAAAAATTTGATATTTCAATAACTTATTGGAAAATAAGTGGTTACAAAGTGTATATTTTATATACACTATTGAAAAAATATATACTAAAGTGTATACTTTTGCTGTGAGAAGGGAGGATTAAAAAATGACAGTCAAAGAGAAAAAAGTCTTTAAGCACGGAGGGAGTTTGGCAATCGATTTGCCCAAGGATTTTGTTAAAAATTCAGGACAAACCGTGATTATTCAATATGACGAAAATACTGTGATTATCCAAAACAAAACTTCCCTGGATAATATCGAGTCCGAACCGGAATTCAATGTCTTTGTTAAGGCGTTGGTGGAGGATGCCTTAAAACATCCGGAACGGTTAAAAGATATTAACCAAGTCTGGGATAAAGGATGGGATGAACTATTAAAGGATGTCCGGGTGGACAATGACGAATAATTATATCTTAAGAGCTCACGAATTCTTTGCCAACCGAGTAGATGTTTTAAAGGAACAAGTCGGAAAACTCAAGCAAACATTGCCGCCTGAGGAATTTGTGCAGCATGAGATAGTTAAGCTGGCGGCTCGTGTCAGGAGCGCCACCGTTGAAATAATCCCGCAGGATCCAAACAGACCTGAATATTTACTTTCCGGAGATCTAAGAAAATATCGCAGATATAAACAAGGGTTGCAAAGATACCGGATTATTTTCTGTTTCTCGAATAAGCCGAGTGTCATAATCTATCTGTATATGAACGATGAAAGGCACCTTCGCAAAGATGGAAGCAAGAATGATCCTTACCATGAATTTAAAATTTTGATTAACAAAGGGAAGGTTTCGCGCAATCCCCACGACCCCGCTGTTCAAAAATGGATTCAAGAATATAAGTAAAGTTTGATTTATTGTGGTTTTTATGTGGTGATTTTTACCTTGGATTTACCGCGCTTCTTTGCTACATTGACGTGGGGCATGGGTTCATCTCCTTTTTGGTTATAGAGCGGTTCTCAACTCTATTTTAGGGTCTGCTGAAAAAGTCGTGTCGGAGCTATTTTCTCGTCGCTGAATCAAGTGCCTGGGCGAACCCGCGGTGAATGCCTCAACCTCAGTATTCGAGTAACAAAGCGGGGATTTGTGCCAAGAAAGTGGTTGCTATTAGATATGAATTATGATATTTTGGGCACGGTTTGAATAAAATTTTAAGATAAATACTGCGAAAAAATGAGGAGATAGAGCGATGAGAACGTTATTTTTGACACCACCACTGAAGGCCTGGGATTCCCACGGACATCATCTGGCGGCGAATCAGATGCACGCGCAGCTGGCGGCCTATCTTCGTGAAAAAGGGTTGTCGGACGTTGACGCCCTGGATTGCCGGGCGCTGGGGATGAACTGGCAGGAGATGGTCGCGTACGCGCAAAAGACGAAGCCGGATATCGTTTTCGTCGGGGAACTGCTGCACTCCACATGCGGCGCGGCTGTGATCTGGTATTTCAATGAAGGGTTGCGTCTGATCAAGGAAGCCATGCCGCAGGTCAAGACCGTTGCCGGGTGGCTGTGGTATTCCGGAGACTGGGAACGCCAGATGCGCCTGAACCCGACTACGGATTACATTATGATCGGTGAGGCGGAGTTGACGCTGGAAGATTTGATCAACAATCTTAAAACAAAAAACACCGATGAGCGGGAAATCCCGGGGCTTGTCTCCCGTCAAGCCGACGGCACGATTGTGGTGGGGCCGCACCGCGAACTGATCCCGGATTTGAATGCCCTTCCGATGCCGGCCTATGATCTGTTTCCGATGGAGAAATATGTCGGGCACACCTACTGGAAACCGTTCGCGGAGCTGATGACCTCGCGCGGGTGTCCCGGCAAATGCCACTTCTGTTATGAATGGGCGCTCTATGACAGCCGTACCGCCACCAAAGATTTTACCTCGTGGCGCGGGTTAAAGGGCAAGCGCATCGTTGACGAACTGGAGATCCTCGAGAAGAAATACGGCATCACGACCATTGTTTTTCAGGACGACGCCTTTAACACCGATACCGGCGCGATGATTGAGTTTTGTGAGGAGAAGATCCGGCGCGGGAATAACATCGGATGGGTTTGCCTGGGGCGGGCGGACCAGTGGATCAGCCAGCACGACATTTTGCCGTTGATGAAAAAAGCCGGTTTATTTTTGGCCCTGACCGGGGTCGAGGTCGAGGACGATATGACCTTAACCAAGCAGGGTAAGGGCGTGACCATTGACCAGATCCGCAAAACGGTCCGCATTTTGCGCGAGAATGACATCGGCAGCGTCGGCACGGTTTTGATCGGTCTGCGGGAGGACACGGAGGCCAAGATCAAGGAACGCCTGCGCGTCGCCGATGAAATTGACCCGGATATCTTCGCGCTGGATTACATGACCCCGGTGCCCAACTCGCCCGACTGGAAATACGGGATTAAAAAAGGATGGTTTGATCCGGACAAAATCAATTTGAAAGATTGGGATTTTCAGCATCCTGTCGTTCCAACCGAACATTTGACCGTTGAAGAGGTCGGTCGGCTGGGAGCCTGGTGTATGCGCGAATATTATTCGAAACCGGAGCGCATTCATCGTATTTTTACCAGCAACTATGATGAAAAGGTGAAGCTCTGCGTGAAGGATTTCATGAACAATATCTCCAAGTTTGAGAGGAATTCACGCGTGCAGGCCGCTGCTTCGTAACGGTGCTATCCTAAGAAAGGTCTCCTGTATGAAAACGCAAACGATGAAACGAGATGTCCATTTGAAGGGCAGCGACTTGATGGACATGGTCCAGCTGCGCCCCCAGGATATCGGGAAATACGCCGTTGTCCCGGGCCCCAAAGAGCGGCTTGACGGCTTTTTAAAAAGCGGCATCAAAAATCCGATCAAAAATTTTACGTTTATGGAATACACCATGTACACCGGCGAGTTTGCCGGGACGAAGGTGACGTCGATCAACGGCGGCCGGTTTTCCGCGGATACCGCCATCACGACGGAGATCCTCTGTTGCGCCAAGGCCCAGTACATGGTCCGCATCGGGAGCTGCGGGGCCTTAAGCGAGGATATCAAGATCGGGGATCTGATCGTCGTGGAGAGTGCTATCCGGGGAGACGGGGTGACTCCTTATTATGTGGACGACCCTAAGTTTCAACCCCAGGCCGACGCCGGTCTGACCGCGAAACTTCTGGACGTCGCGAACGCCTCAGGGTACACCATTCACAAAGGAAAGGTATGGTCCACCGACGCCATTCTGAGAGAAACCCGCGAGCACGTCGGCAAGGCCATTGACCAGGGTGCCATTGCCGTCGACATGGTCACCTCGACGTTCTTGACGATCTGCCAGCTTTACAAAATTCCGGCGGCCGTTATCCTGGCGGTGAGCGACAATGTCATCAGCGGCGAGATGGGGTTTCTTGACACCAATTATTACATCGCCGAGCACGCGATGACCGGGATCACCCTGAATCTGATTGAGAAACTTGAAGGCAAAAAATAGTCATCGCAGGACAGGAGAGGATATGACCAAGCAGGAAGTCGTTGATCTTATCAGTGACGCCGGATTCTGCACGTTATGCACCGTGGAAGACGGGAGCCCTAAGGCCAGGCCGATGATGCCGTATCTGAGCGATGACGGGAGGTTGATCGTGGCTTTGCTGTCGCGTTCCCGTACAATCGCGCAAGTTAAGAAAAATCCCGCCGTCGAGCTCTGTTACGTCGATCGTAAAATGTGGTACTGCCGCATATCCGGGAAAGGCGCCATTACGGAGAACACAGAATATAAACAAACCCTTTGGAACAATGTCCCGATGCTCAAGCAATATTTTGGCAGTATCGATGATCCCAACTTCATCCTCATGGAAATCGAAATCCAAAAGGCCGAGGTCATGACCCCGCACCAGCGGGAGCCGGAATTTGTCGACATGGCATAGCCGGTTCTTTTATGAGAGGCGTGTTATAATAGCGCCATGATGTTCCCATCCGGAAAATTTTCCGCAACCCGAATTCGATCACACCGTCACCCCATCGATCATTTCAGAAGCGTCCGCCGCATTGAGCGGCTTGAAGACCACTATGGCCGGGCCATATCCGGAAAAACGCCTTCGTTCGAAGAGATGAGCGGGGTTCTGCGGGACTGCGAAAAGATCTTCCACGAGCTCTCTGCGTTGATCGATTCTTTAAATCTGAAATCCCCGCCGCCCGAGCATGGCATGGGCGCGGTATGGGCATCCTACCGGAGCGAAATCCGGGCCCTTCATGAAAGCAACCGGTTATGGTTAACGCTTTTTCTTGACCTTTTTCGTCCAGAAGACAGTTTGCCTTTCCCGAAAAAGAAGGCTGCGAACAACAAAAAAGAGTCCGCGCGGCCTGCGGCAGAGAAACTTTGGTCTGATCTGGAGGATTGTTCTTCTCCTCGGGAGACGAGGGCCCGGGCCATTCTCAACACGAAGAAAGCCCGGGATTCGCATCCGGTCAATTCCAGTCTCTGGCGCAGGGCTCATCGCGAGCTTTCCTCTAAACTTTCGGATTTTCTCGTCGCGACCCTCCATGAAAACCAAAGCAGGATCCGGCGTTGTTATAAAAAAATTGTTTACTCCCAGATGACGCGGGACATGGGGCGAGAGGCCGAACAGGATCGCATCGTCGATTGGATTGCCGGTTATAGAGACGGGGGAGAGCAGGAGAAAGGGATTGAAGCGCGCGCCGTTGAGACGCTGGGATCGCAGATCCGGCAGAGCGAAAATGAACAGTGGCGCCGGTCGGCCGTCAAACGATTGACCCTGGCCTTGATCGTCGCCATGACCGGCCTTGTTTTGCATTATACGGAGTTGGACACGAGGATTTTTGACACCGTCGTCACCGGCGTCAAAAAGATCCTGAGCCTCGATCCGGCCTCGCTCATGGCCCGGCATAAGAATAATTATTTTTATAATCAAATCCTTGCCATTGATCAGGACTATCATGCGAAAGACATTTTAGAGCAGGTCCGGCATTTTGAAACCGCGCGGCTCCACGAAAGCCGGGAAGGATATTTTTATTTCGCCGACAAGGTTTTGAAGGGATTCTTTTTATTGTTGTCCGACGGGGACGCGGATGCCGGGTTGAAGTCCGCCGTGCTTTCAGCCTCGGGCCTTTTAGGCGGCGATGTCCAGTCGTCTTTGACGACCCTTGTTGAACTTTTTGAAAAGGACACCATGCGCGAATCCGCGCTGCGGGCTGAGATGTTGAATCTCCGCCGGGCCTTTGTGTCCCGCGATGTCTTTCCGTTTATGTTCCTCGTCATCAGGCAGGAGCGGCCTTACCTTTTTCTTTTTCCGGAGACCATCGACAGCCGGTTTGAGTTCGGGGGTTCCGATTTTGAAAAACTGGGGTTGAACTTCTCCTATTACAGCGATCACGTGAAGTTTCCTCTGGAGGCCTATGTTGTCAAAGGCGGGCAGTATCCTTTTAAAGACAGGGCCGGATATTTTGAGGGCGAATATGCGATCGTCTTTTCCGACCTGGCGCCCAAGGTGGAGTGGACGGCCTGGCACGAACTGGGGCATGTGGTCGATGATCTGCGTTTTAAATACGGCGGCCGGCCGGTCCAGCCCAATGTGGAGGTCAACGCGGTTCTTTTCCCCGTTGTTTTTGCCGACGACGCGAAAGATTATGTCTTTAACCGGTTGCTCCCGATTATCGAGTCGGGAGAGATCAGGGACTATTATGTTCAGGCGGTGAAGGGGATATGGAACGGGCTGGCGATTTTAAAGTCCGAAAGAGACGGCCAGCCGTTTGCGCTGATCACCGACAAATTGGAAAAGAATCATATTGAGGTGATCTCCGGGATGATTCGGAGTCTGGATCGCGGGGAGCTCGGCGAGATGGCCCTCGCGGTCTACCTGGATCAGCAAAAATATCTGGCAACCGCCGGGACCGGCCAATACCGCGGGGTGATCAGCAATGCCGAAGAGGTGATCGCCGGAACCCACGGTGCCCCTCAGGGCGGGTTCGTTTTGACCAATTACGGGTGGGGCGGGTTTGGGGGGGGCGG
>CAYHZK010000122.1:0-7209 GCA_964361085.1 uncultured Planctomycetales bacterium | reverse complement strand
CCCGCGCGCAGGCGGCAGGGGTTCCCCACGGGGGGATGGGTGCCGCCGAGCGCGGGCAAAATCCCCCGGCAGACAGGCCCCGTTTTAAAAGTTGCGGGATGACGTCCAGAAAAAAATTTTCGAAAGCCTCTGTTCATCCCCTGACAATACTCCCGTTAGAAAACCCCTGGTTTACAAAATTTGCGTGATGCTGATAATCGGCAAAAAGAGAGCGATGACAATAAATCCGACGACAATCCCCAGGACCCCGATGATCACGGGCTCAATGATGCTCGTGAGCCCCGCGACCGCGGTATCAACCTGATCCTCATAAAATTCCGCGACCTTCGTCAGCATCTTTTCCAGCTGGCCGGATTTTTCACCGATCGAAATCATGCGGGTGACCATCGGAGGGAAAACCCCGCTCTTGGTCAAAGGGCTCGCGATACTTTCGCCTTCACGGACGTTGGCCTTGATATTCTCCACAACACCCTCAATGACCCTGTTCCCGCTGGATTTCCCGACGATATCCAGGGATTCCAGGATGGGAACGCCCGTCTGCAGCAAGATCGCCAGCGTGCGGCTGAACCGCGCAATCGCCACCTTGCGGATCAATTCCCCGAAAACCGGAAGTCTTAAAATCATCCGGTCGAGAATCAGCCGTCCCGCGTCCGTGCGGTACCACCGGTTGATCAAAAACCCCAGGATCACCAGCCCGGCAATCACATAGAGCAAATAGTGGCGCAAGAGATTGCTGATGTTAATCAGCATCTGGGTCATGGCCGGCAGTTCGCGGTTGAATGACGCGTAAATCGAGGAAAACGTCGGGACGACTTTGACCAGCAAAACGACGGTGATGATCGCGGCCATCGAAACGACGACGGCAGGATAAATCATCGCCGACTGGACTTTACGCTTCAACTTCAGAGATTTTTCAAGATAAGACGAAATCCTGTCCAGGATATGGCTTAAGACACCGCCGGTTTCCCCGACCTTCACCATGTTGACAAAAAGAGTATCGAAGGCCGTCGGATGTTTGGCGAACGAGACGGACAGGCTGCTGCCGACCTGAATATCATCGCGAACCGCCACGAGGACGCTCTTGAAATACGGATGAACGATCTGTTCCTGCAGGGCCTCCAGCGCTTGCAGAATCGGAATCCCGGCGTCGATCATCGTGGCCAGCTGCCGGCTGAAAATGACAAGGTCGTCCTGCTTGACCTTTTTGCCGCCGAAAGACCACGTCTGCGCCCCGCCCCCCTTCGCCTGATCGATCGAGATGATCGTCAGATTGCGTTTGCGCAATTCTTCGATAACAACATCCTGATTATCGGCAACGATCTTGCCGACCACATCCCGGGAATCCCAGTCTTTGGCCACATACTTAAACGTCGGCATCGGACTCATCCTTTCTTAAGAAATTAACGAGCATATCTTAACATTCTTTCAGAAGTTCCAGCGGGGGTTTTTAAAAAAATTTACCCGTAATAATGCCCGATGGTTTTTTGGATTTCCGTTTTGGTGGCCATGTAAGGCACGATGCGGTAGTGCGTGATCTCTCTGAGCTTTCCTAAAATCTGGGGGTTGAGCGGATCCGCCATGACGACACTCAGGACCTCGCCCGCCCGATCCACCGCGATACAATTGAAGGCCCGCGCAATCTCAGAGGGGATCAGCCTGACCACGTTAGGATCGATCTGGTATTTGTTGATCGCGATATAAGGAACCCCGCACTGGATCACGATCGCGGCGACGATATCGGTCTCGCTCAAAAATCCCAGATTGACTAAAATCTCGCCAATCAGTTTTTTTTCGCGCCTCTGAACCTCCAGGGCTTGCTCAAGTTGTTCCAGTTTGATCAGTCTCCGACGTAAAAGGATTTCGCCAATCGGCTCTTTGCTCAAATTTTTTCCTTCCATAGCCCCCTTCTTTCCGTTAAAAATCCTGTGTGGTGATCCGCATAACCTCACTGACCGTGGTCTCGCCTTTGAGAAACCGGTCCATGATGTCATCCCACAACAAGGTCATGCCCTTCTTCTCCTGCGCATAAGTTTTGATGTGATCGGACGATTTCCCAAGAATCAGCATCTCCCGGATGGCGTCATCCACTTCGAGGACTTCCGTGATGCCGATCCGCCCGAAATAGCCGGTCTTGCGGCAATAATCGCAGCCCTTCCCTTCATAACACACCGCGCCCGGCGGGATTTTATCCTTGAATCCTCTTTTGATCCAATCGGGAATCCCGGCCTCGGTCCGGCACCGCGGACAAATTTTGCGGCACAATCGCTGGGCGCAGACCAGCACCACGCTGGATGCGACCAGAAACGGTTCAACCCCCATATCCACAAGGCGGGTCATCGCACCGGCCGCGTCGTTGGTATGCAGCGTCGAAAACACCAGCTGTCCGGTCAGCGCGGCCTTGACGGCAATGTCCGCGGTTTCAAAATCCCGGATCTCCCCGACCATGACAATGTCCGGGCTCTGGCGCAAAATGGCGCGCAGCCCCGACGCAAAGGTAAGGCCGATATCCGGTCTCACCTGAATCTGGGTCAACCCCTCGATCAGATATTCCACCGGGTCTTCGACCGTGATGGTATTTTTGTCGATGGTGCTGATCTCGTTGATGATCGAATACAGGGTCGTCGATTTGCCGCTCCCCGTCGGTCCGGTCACTAAAATCATCCCGAACGGCTGCCGGATTCCCTTTTTGAGGATCTCTATCGCGGCCGGTGAAAACCCCAGCCCGCCCAATCCGATCTTGAGATTTTTCTTATCCAAAATTCTCAAAACCGCCTTCTGGCCGAAGATCGTCGGCAACAGCGAAACGCGGAAGTCGACCTCCTTCTGGCCCGAGACCATTTTAAAACGCCCATCCTGCGGCGTCCGCGAGGCTGTGATATCGAGCCGGGAGATGATCTTAAGACGCACCAGAACCGCATTCTGATTTTCCTTCGGGAAGTTCATGATTTCCTGCAAAATTCCGTCGATCCGGTAACGCACCCGCACCGTGTCCGCCATCGGCTCGATATGAATATCCGAAGCCCGCTGCTTGATCGCTTCCTGAATGATGAGGTTCACGAGGCGAATAATAGGCGCCTGCTCCGCGTCGTCGGCATTGACATCGTCCTGCTGCGTCTCCTGTTCGGAGATGATCTCGAGGCTTCCCACGTCGATGTCCTTGCTGGCATCCTTGACGGATGCGAGTTGCGAGCCATAAAAATTGTCGATGGTATGCATGATATCGGAATCGGCGCTCATCACAATATCGATGTCTTTCCCTGTGATCTGCCTGATATCGTCGATGGTAAAAACATTCAGCGGGTCGGAGATCGCCACGGTCACGGTGTTTTCAACGACCGACAGCGGGACAATGCGGTACTGCCGGGCCACCTTCTCGGGGATCACGGATTTCAATTCCGGGGCAATCTTGTATTTCTTGAGATTGATGAAAGGGATGCGCAGTTCCTTGACCAGCAGCATGAGGAGATCCTGCTCGGTGATGACGCCCTTTTCGATGAGCGCCTGATCGAGGCTGATGCCGCGGGTTTTCTGCAATTCCAGCACAGACCGCCGTTCGTCCTCGCCGAGATTGAGGGACTCGAGGAATTTCAAAACGATCTTGTGCTTTAATGTTTCCGCCATGGCTTAACTCAACTCTTCATCCGGCGCTGTAACCCTGAGGATCTCCTCAAGTGTTGTCAGACCGGCAAAAGCCTTGTTCATCCCGTCCTCGCGCATCGTGATCATCCCGTCCCGGCGACCCGCTTCTTTGATCTTCAGCTCGCCGGTGCGCGCGAGAATCTGCTCCTTGACCTTCGCCGTCAGCGCCAGGACTTCGGAAATCACAATCCGTCCCGCGTATCCGGTGTTGAGGCACTGCGAACATCCCTTTCCGCGGAACAGGGGGATGGGCTCCGGGCTGGACCGCGTGACGAGGCCCATCTTTTCGGCCGTTTCCGCAGCCAGGGCGTAAGGCTCACGGCATTTCGCGCAGATGCGCCGGATCAAACGCTGACCGATCACCGCGATCACCGACGAGCACAACAGAAACGGCTCGATTCCCATATTCATCATGCGCACAATCGACCCCGACGCGGTCGTCGTGTGAAGCGAACTCAAAACAAGGTGGCCCGTCAACGCCGCCTTAATCGCGATGTCCAGAGTCTCGGAATCGCGAATTTCCCCGACCATCACGATGTCGGGATCCTGGCGCAGGATGGACCGCAGGCTGGCCGCAAAGGTGAGCCCCACAGCGGGCTTCACATTGACCTGATTCAGGCCGCGGATTTGGTACTCTACCGGATCCTCGACGGTGACAATATTCTTTTGAGGCGAATCCACGAATTTCAAAAGCGAATACAGTGTCGTGGTCTTGCCCGATCCCGTCGGGCCGCAGCAGAGGATCATCCCGTGGGGTTTCAGTCCGCACTCCTTCAACTTTTTGAGGGCATCAGCCTCAAACCCCAATTTTTCCAAATCCAGAATCCCCGCCGTTTTGTCCAGAACGCGCAGCACAATTTTTTCACCGAAAGCCGTCGGAAGCACACTGACGCGGAAGTCGATCTCCTTGTCGCCGGCGATAATCGTTTTGAACCGGCCGTCCTGCGGCAGGCGGCGCTCGGAAATGTCGAGCGAAGAAATAACCTTGATCCGGGAAATGATGGGAAGATGCAGGCCCTTCGACATCCGGTCGATCTCGCGAATGACCCCGTCCACCCGGTAGCGGATCCGCAGTGTTTTCTCCATCGGCTCGATGAAGACGTCGCTGGCCTTGGCCAGGACCGCCTGTTGAATGATCGTGTCCGTCAGCTTGATCAGCGGGGCATCCTGCGTCAAATCCTCGATTTTGATGCCGTCGGCATTGGACTCCGTCTCTCTGACCAGTTCCACGTCCTCGGCCTCCTGGATCTCATGGATGATCTTCTGCAGGGCCTCGCTCGAATCCGTGGCGTAATATCGCTCGATCGTCTGCTGGATCTGCGTCGATCGGGCGATGATCGGTGTGATGTTCAATCCCGTCAAGGCCTTGACATTGTCGATGACAAAAATGTTGAGAGGGTCCGCCATCGCCAGGGTCAGGTTGTCCCCCATGCGGGAAATCGGGATGATCTGATATTTGACGGCGATGTCTCGCGGAATGATTTTGACAACGGCGGGATCGATCTTAAGACGGGCGATGTCGATGGGAGGCATCCCCAGCCCTTCGCTCAAGAGATGGGTCAGCCCCTCTTCGCTGATCATGTTGAGGCTGACCAAAACCTTGCTCAGTTCCCCGCCGGATTTTTTCTGTTCTTCGAGGGCCCGGTCAAGGTCCTCTTTTTTGATGGTATTATCCCGGATGAGGATTTGCAGCAACCGTTCCTTGAGGGAAGACATATGTTATCGGGGCGGTTTGTAGTAACGTTCGACGGCTTCTTTGATATCGCTGGCCGTGCTGACGAAGGCCTGGACGGCGCATCCCGTGATCAACTCGACATCTTCGATGGCATTGCGATTCAGGGGATCCGCCATCGCCAAGGTCAGGCTTTTGCCGATTTTATCAATGGGGATAAGACAAAATTGCCGGCAGACATTTTCGGGGACGGCATTGAGAACATCGCGGTCGATTTCATAACTGGCAAGAGGGAGATAAGGGAATCCGTATTGGCACGTCAGGGCCTGGACGATATCCTCTTCGGTGGCGAACTTCAACTGCACCAGGACCTCGCCGAACAATCCGCCTTTTTCGTTCTGATAGGCCACAGCCATGGCCACCTGCTCGCGGTCGATGATGCCGCGTTCCACAAGCAGTTCTCCCAAATATTTATTCGACCTTCGCTTGAAATTTGTCATCCGTCAAAACTTCCCGGGCATCGTCCTTAAGACTTTCAAAGTTGGGAACCGACCCGGTTGCCCCCCTGAGCCATATGATCCGCCAAAATGATCGCGCTTTTTAAAAGCAGTTCGTCCGCCGTCCGTCCGTCGATTGGGTTTTCAACGACGGCGGCGGTCACGGTTAAGGATTGCGTCGCGTCGCGCCCGTCGGTCAGGGCCTGGGCGATCTTCCGGACAATCTCTTCGCTCAACTGAATCGATTCTTTTTTGTTGACCCCCGGGAGGACAAGGGCAAACTCATGCTCGGCAAACCGGGCCGCCTTGGCGGCGGGGGGAATCGAATTTTTCAGCAGCGAGGCCACTTTAATCAGCGCATCCTCGCCCCCGATGTGCCCGCTTGCCTCCATATACTCATCGAAACGGTCCAGTTTGATCAAAACAAACGAACACGTTTTCTGAAAATTCACGGCCTGTTTGACTTCAAGGGCCAGACAATTGCGCGCATAGGCGTTGTTGAACAATCCGGTCAAGGGATCCGTCACTTCGAAACGCCCGATCTCCTGCGACAAAAAATTGTTGAGCACGGCAATCGCGATGTGTTTCGAAACCAGCTGCAAAAGGTCTCTTTCCAGTTCATTGCACACAAAATGATCCTTGTCATTGCCGGCAACGATGAGGCCGTAGGCATTGCCCGTCGAAGAAATCGGCGCGACAATGGCGTTCTTGATCATAAACATCGCGCGAAAATCCTCAATCTCTTTCGCGGGAGGCGTATTGCAGTCGATAACGACGGCCTCCTGCTTGAGAATGGCCCTCCCCAGAACCCCCATCCCCAAGGGAATGCTCATCTGTTTAATCCCCTTGTTCACCAGCGCCTCGCTCTGCGGCCCGACGATCCGGTGAATCTTGAATTCCCGCGTCCGGGGATCCTTCAGGACAACGCACCCGAACGGCATCTCCTGCTCGACAAAACACTTGCGCAAGGCCAGGTCCAGAATATCATCCAGCGCGTCCTGCTGCGAGATGCGGGTGCTGATCTCCATGAGATTGGAAAGCATGACGATGCGATTATTGATCTCTTTGTTGAGATCCTCGGTTTTTTTGCTCAAAGTCTGCAATTCCGCGACGTTCTCCCGGATCCGGCGGCTGAGGGCGTTAACCGCGTCACCCAGTTCGCCCAGCTCGTCGTCGCGGGCCATGCGGATCTCGTGGCTCAAATCGCCGGAAGCGATCTTTTTGACATCGCTGCTGATCTTGATCACCGGCTCCACAATCTGAAGAATAATCATAAATCCGATGATCAGGATGGTGAGAATAATCCCGAGGACAAACGGCAAAGACGAGCGCAGACTGAACCACGAAGCCGACGAGACGCCGGGAAAAAGATAACCGATCAGCACAAGAATGGTGAGAAGA
>CAYHZK010000121.1:0-7222 GCA_964361085.1 uncultured Planctomycetales bacterium | reverse complement strand
AAGACGGCATTCAAACCCTCGAACTCATGAAGTTGTTGCATTCTGAATATGTTAGGGGAAATCTCGACGAGAAAGCGAATATTTTAAAGAGAATAGCTTCGAACTACCAATTAAATGACGTAACTATAACTGCCACATATAGAAAACCCTACATCTTCTTTGCAAAAATGCAGGGTTGTCCAAATTGGCTGCCCCGCTTGGACTCGAACCAAGATACTGAGATCCAGAGTCTCATGTCCTACCATTAGACGACAGGGCAACTATTTATCGATGAGTGACAATCAAAAATCACCACATCACTTCTTTAATCTTGTCATCCACCTTTGTGACGTTTTGCTGCGCTGATTCGCATCCACTGCTCAAAAAACAAACATTAAGGAGCAAAAGGGCGGCCAACCATTGTTTTATCCTCATGATTACCCTCAGTTAAAAGATTCCTGAAGCCGCTGAATGGTTTTTTCTTTTCCCAAAACAGCCATGGTTTCAAAAAGCCCGGGGCCGACACTTTTGCCGGTTAACGCCACCCGCACGGGGTGAACCAGATCGCCGGCCTTAATGCCCAGCTGCGCGACAACAGCGCGAAAAACCTCCTCGGCCGTCGCAACGCCATAATCACTGAGGCCGCTGAGTTTTTCGCCCAAAAGATGAAACCATTCTTTTTTATCGGTCGTCAAATATTTTTTCTTATCCTCAGCCGAGATTGTGACCTTATCAAGAAAAAGATAATCGGTCCAATCCAGAAAATCCACCAGGGTGGAGAGCCGGGGCTGGTACAATTTTACAATATTTTCTAGCCTTTGACGATCGAAGTTGTCGGCGATAAATCCCTTCTCCTTCAAAAACGGCAACAGCGCCCCGGTCAAATCGTTCAACGGCATTTCCTTAATATATTGGGTGTTGAGCCATGTCAGCTTATCCATCGAGAAGGCGGCGCCCGCCTTATTCACTTTTTTGATCGAAAAATTTTTAATGGCGGCTTCCACCTTAACCTTTTCTTGATTGTTCCCGGGCGACCACCCCAGCAGCATCAAATAGTTGACGATCGCCTCCGGCAAAAATCCCTGTTTTTGATAATCGCTCACCGCCACAGCGCCGGCGCGTTTGGACATCCGGCCGCCTTCTTCGTCGAGAATCAAGGGGAGATGCGCGAATTTTGGCGGTTTAAACCCCAGCGCTTGATAAATGATAATCTGTTTCGGTGTATTTGAGATATGGTCTTCGCCGCGGATGACATGCGAAATCTCCATCAGGGAGTCGTCAATCACGCAGGCAAAACTGTAGGTCGGCGTGCCGTCGGATTTCATTAAAACCTGATCTTTAATCGTCTGGGTGTCGAACTGGATCTCGCCGCGGATAAGATCAAAAATTTTGACTTCTTGCTGAGGCATTTTAAGGATCACGGCCTCGCCGTCTTTGTAGGCCTTGTTTTCGTCGAGCAGTTTCTGGGCATATTGACGATACAGGTCAAACCGTTCGCTCTGACGATAAAACTCATCCCAATGGAGCCCGAGCCATTCCATGCTCTTAAGAATTTCTTCAAAGTATTCAACCCTGGAGCGTTCGCGGTCCGTATCCTCGATGCGTAAAATAAATTTTCCGTTCTGCGCCCTGGCGTACATCCAGTTAAACAGGGCCGTCCGTGCCCCCCCGATATGAAGATAGCCCGTCGGACTAGGGGCAAAGCGGACCCGGATCGCCTTGTTTTCTATTTTTGATTCTTCGTTCATATAAAAATCCTTCCGGTTCTGCGTCTTCTTGAGCTGCAGCATTTTAGAAGGACGTGACAAACTCAAAACGACCAGCGTCCCCTCAACCCTGCTTTGACCGGGGATCGGTTGTATTTGATTCGGGAACGGTTTTGCCTTGCTTGACGAGGCGCTGGACAGCGGCTTCAATCCGCGCAATATCTTTTTCACCGGCGTCGACAAATTCGATTCCGATATCGTAAAACAACGGCTTGTTCTGTTCCGTGCTCTTGCGCCGGACCGACCAGACCACCTTTCCGCGACACTTGACGTGCTCCTCAAGGTCCAAAAGGTCAAGTTCAACATCAACGGGCGAAAAGAGGCTCAGCCCTTTCCGAAAGATGACGCCCACGCCGCCCACGCCGATATTCTCGGTATGGGTCAGGATTGCGTCTTTCTCATCCTTGTCGTTTCGGATCACAACCTGACAAGGATAACTGACGCGAGGAAATTTTCTGCGGTTTAGACCATCCCAGTTCATAACAGTTTCCTTTGTACACGGGTGATTTTGTGCGCCAGGCCGGTGTGGTCATCCACCTCAACCATGGCGCCATGTAACCAAGGATCCTCTTTTGCGACTTCAAAACGGACCGGCATGCTGGTCAAAAACCGCTGGATAATCTTGTCTTTATTCTGGCCGATCACTGAGTCATAGGGACCGGTCATGCCAAGATCGGTAATATACGCCGTCCCCTTCGGGAGGATTTTTTCATCAGAAGTCTGGACGTGCGTATGGGTGCCCACGAAGGCCGATGCTTTGCCGTCGATAAAAAGCCCGCAGGCAACCTTCTCGCTCGTGGTCTCGGCATGAAAGTCCACAACAACAATGTTTGTGTCCTTGTGAATCTCTTCGACAATTTTTTGCAAAGAACGAAACGGGCACTCCACCGCGTACCGCATAAAAACCCGGCCCAGAAGATTGACAACGCCGATCTTGCGGCCGCCGACGTTGCACACGGCCCATCCGCGGCCGGGCGTCCCTTCCGGAAAATTCGCGGGCCTTATTATATTATCTTTTTCCTGCAAATATTCAATGAGTTCGTGTTTATCCCACGCGTGATCGCCCAGGGTGAGAAAATCGCATCCCGCGCGAAAAAGCTGGCCGGCAATCCGCGGTGTTAGCCCGGCGCCTCCGGCGGCATTTTCTCCGTTGGCGATCGTAAAATCAACCTTAAACTCGTCTTTGAGTTTTGGCAAAAGGCCTTCCAAAGCCTCTCGCCCGGCGTGTCCGACGATGTCACCGATGCATAAAACATTCATAAAAATCCGCTCCCGGTGGCCTTCGGCTATTTGGCGTACTCAATGGCCCTGGTTTCGCGCATCACGATGACCTTGATCTGCCCCGGATATTCGAGTTCCTGCTCGACCCTTTTACGGATATCGCGGGCCATGACAATGGCTTCGTCATCGTTGATTTTATCCGGACTGACCATGATGCGGACCTCTCGCCCGGCCTGGAGGGCGTACGACTTTTCAACGCCTTTGAAAGAATTCGCGATTTTCTCAAGGCTCTCCAGCCGCTTGACATACGTTTCGAGGGTCTCGGCACGGGCGCCCGGGCGGGCCGCGCTGATGGCATCCGCGGCGCACAGCAATGTGCCGTAAATTGTCGTGGATTCAACTTCATCATGATGAGAAGCGACGGCATTGACGACGATTTCATTTTCTCCGTGCTTGCGGGCTAAATTCGCGCCGACGATGGCGTGCGTTCCTTCTTCGACCTCATGGTTGACAACTTTCCCGATATCATGAAGCAACCCGGCCCGCATCGCCACCTTAGGGTCTAGACCCAATTGCGAGGCCATAAGCGCCATCAACCGCGCGACCTCTTTGGTGTGCACTAAGGCGTTTTGTCCGAAGCTAGTCCGGTATTTGAGGCGCCCCACCAGCTTCAACAATTCCGGATGCATGCCGTGAATCCCCAAATCAAACGCGGCCTTGTCGCCTTCTTCCTTGATTTTATTTTCAATCTCTTTTTTCGCCTTTTCGACAACCTCTTCGATGCGGCCGGGATGGATCCGGCCATCAGCGATCAGGGTCTCCAGAGCGATGCGCGCGATTTCCCTGCGAACCATATCGAACCCGGAAATCGTCACCGCCTCAGGGGTATCATCAATAATAATATCGACCCCTGTTGCCATCTCAAGGGCGCGGATGTTGCGCCCCTCGCGGCCGATGATGCGGCCTTTCATTTCATCGCTGGGTAAATTCACAACGCTCAAGGTTGTCTCCGCGGTATGGTCCGACGCGCACCGTTGGATGGCGGTGCTGACGACATTCCGGGCGGTTTTTTCTACGTTTTCCTTAATCTCGTCTTCCATGCGGCGGATGCGCGTGGCTTTTTCCTGCGTCAATTCATCATCGAGGCGGCTCAATAAAAGGGTTTTGGCTTCCTCCTGGGACATCGAAGCAATGGTTTGCAGCCGCTTCTTTTCCTCTTCGATGAGCTTCGTCAGCTCATCGTTTCGCCCTTTCAGCGCGTCCTCTTCCTGGCGCAACGCGGTCAGGCGGGTCGTGATGTCCCGCTCTTTTTTCTCCAAAAGGTCGACGCGTTTATCAAGATTTTCTTCTTTCTGCAAAATTCTTTTTTCCGCGGCCAAAATTTCGTCACGGCGTTCCTTCGTCTCTTTTTCAAAATCCTGACGGAGTTTTATTAAAAGATCCTTGGCCGCCAGCTCCGCTTCTTTTTTGC
The DNA here is from genome assembly GCA_964361085.1 of uncultured Planctomycetales bacterium. Taxonomy (GTDB): domain Bacteria; phylum Omnitrophota; class Gorgyraeia; order Zapsychrales; family JANLHA01; genus CAYHZK01. The sequence continues at coordinate 2,785 of CAYHZK010000121.1, read as the reverse complement.
GGCTTTCCGCTTCCCGGGCGGCAAATTCCGTTAATGTCTTGGCCTTTTCTTCGGCCTCCCGCAATTTTTTGCTGGCAAAAAAATACCGCAACAACCATCCCGCCATCACGCAAATGACGGAAACACCCCCTAAAACAATGATCTGTAGATTCGTCGTATCGTTCATGGTTACCTTGCTCCCCTCTATGATTTATGAAACAGGGATAGCCTAAGCCTGTTTCGCGCTGAAAAAAACCGAAGACTGTTGACGAAAGACCGGTTAATTCACGATCACACGTGAGACCGGGACGTCGTGTTGCTGATGAGGCAGGGATGGAACGATTTGGAAGTCAAAGGCAAGGCCAAGGCATGACGTCTTTTGAGAAAGCCGCGCCAGAAACCGGTCATAATACCCGGCCCCCCGGCCCAGACGGTAATTGTCCGCATCAAAGGCCACGCCGGGCACAATCGACACGTCAATCTCCCCTAAGTCGAGGACGAGTTTTTTGTCATACGCGGGTTGCTTGATCCCATGAGGACCAAATGCCAGGTCTTTCTCAAGATTATTCACTATGGTGGGAAAAATATGCCTTCCCTGTGTTTCGATTATGGGCAATGCGATCCGTTTTCCTAGTCGTTGGGCCTGCTTCATCATTTCGAACGTTTCCACCTCGCCATCAAACGAGGCGTAAAAAAGAACTGTGGTTGCGCGCTTAAATTCCGACAATGCGAAAAGTTTCTTTAGAATCCTCAAGCTCTTGGTAAGCCTGTCTTCCTCCTTTTGATTACGCAAAAATTTCAAGATTTCCTTTCTTATGGAATCCTTAGCTTGTTTGAATGCTGCTTCCTGTTTCATGTCAGACTTAAACACCCGCTTAGGACGATTTAAAAACAAGCTATAATATCATTTTTCAAAAAAATGCTCAACGGGAATTTTATGTTAACTTTTGAGACGATAACTGCTCCAGCCAGGCTTTGATCTTCTTTTCATACCCCAAATCCGAAGGTTGGTAATATTGAGACTTTTGAGGGAGATAATCCTGCTTAACATAATGATTCTCATAATCATGGGCGTATTGATATCCTTGCCCTCGACCTAAGGTTTTTGCCCCCGGATAAGAGGCGTCCTTGAGAGAAACAGGCACATCCTGGGTCTTTTTTTGCTTCACATCCTCAAGGGCTCTTTCGATCCCTAAGTATGCCGCATTGGATTTGGGCGCGCAAGCCACATAAACAGCGGCCTGCGCCAATGGGATCCGCGCCTCAGGGAGCCCGACGAATTCCGAAACCTGTAAGGCGGCGCTGGACAAAACCAAAGCCTGCGGATCGGCGTTTCCCACGTCCTCCGCCGCGCAAATACAGATCCGGCGGGCAATAAACCGGGGGTCTTCGCCCGCGTAAAGCATCTTGGCCAGCCAATAAAGGGCGGCATCCGGATCCGAACCACGCATGGATTTGATAAAGGCTGAAATCGTATCGTAATGGGCGTCGCCATCGCTGTCATAATTGACCTGTTTTTTCTGAATGGATTCTTCGGCAACGGCCAGGGTAAAATGAACAGCGCCGGCGCTATCCGGTTTTGTCGTCAAGCATCCCACGTCAAGGGCGTTGAGCGCCTTTCGGGCGTCGCCATCGCAAATATCCGCCAAAAATTTGAGCGCCGAGGGCTCGGTTTCAATCTTAAGCTCGCCCAATCCTCGTTCTTGATCTTTGAGGGCGCGCTCCAGCAGAGTCAAAATGTCTTCGGCCGTAAGCGGTTTCAGTTCAAAAATCAACGATCGCGAGAGCAGCGGGCTGACCAGAGAAAAAAAGGGATTAAAGACCGTGGCGCCGATCAAAATCACATGGCCGTCTTCCAAATCCGGCATCAGGACTTCCTGCTGCGCCTTGTTAAAACGATGGATTTCATCGATAAAAAGGATGGTTTTCCCGCCCGTCGTCGCGCGACGGTTTTGGCTGGCGAGAAGAATCTTTCTCAATTCTTCGACATTGGAGGCAACGGCGTTGATCCGTTCAAAGGCCGTTTGGGTTTTGCGGCTGATACAGTGGGCCAGCGTAGTTTTGCCGGAACCCGGCGGGCCGTAAAGGATAATTGAACTCAAGCGGTCAGCCTCGATGGCCCGGGTCAAAAGCTTTCCTTCGCCCAAGATATGCCGCTGGCCGACATAGTCTTCCAGGGTCTGAGGCCGCATCCGGACGCTCAACGGCGAACTTTTAAAGATTTTTTCCTCATGCAAGGCAGAAAACAAATTGGGACCGGATAGATTTTGTGGCAGTCTTTTTTTCATAAAAAACCCCGCGCATGCCGTCGCAGCGAGTGCATAGGTGAACCGAATCACCACGTGGGAACCTCTCTAATCGTCCAAGGACAAACTAGAAGGCAAGCATCCCATTATCATAAGCATTGGTTCATTATAGCGGAGCTGCTGACGCACACCGCAGGGTTGAGGGCATTATAACATGTCTTTTAAAATGCGCAAATGTTAGTCTTTTCCAGTGCAAGATGAGCCTGAAGTGAAAGTCATATAAAAGCTGGCCGTATAGGCCATACTGAAAGGATGACAATCACAATGGACGACTCAGGCCTGACAACCGTGAACGACCTTAAAAAGGTCCTTAACGCATCAAAGAACGTTGAATTCCGACGCTTTACCCGTAATGAAGCATACCGGTGGATCGAGGCTACCCTGATCAAATTTGAGTACATGTCCCTGGGCAAACTCGACAAAGGCATCGTTAAACAGTATATTGCTCCAGTACTGTCCGGTTAACTTTTAATTAAGTTTTGTAAGTTCATAATTCTTAA
>CAYHZK010000120.1:0-7301 GCA_964361085.1 uncultured Planctomycetales bacterium | reverse complement strand
GCCCCGTCGTCTGCGCGTTGCCGGCGATGGCCTGGGCCATGTCGTTGGCGGTCGAGGCGTTGGTGGCGGTGGACTGAACGGAACTGGTCATCTCCTCAAAACTCGCGGACTGCTGCTGGGCCCCGTCGGAAATCTGCAATGAACTGTGCGAAATTTCATCGGTCGCGGCCCCCAGTTGATTGGCGGAATCCTTCACCTGAGAGATGATCCGTTCGATGGTATCCGCCGAGGCATTGAATGTTTCCGCCAGCTGTCCCATTTCATCCTTGCTGCTGACATCAATCCTCTTGCTCCAATCCCCTTCGGCAACGCCCTTCAGGCACAAGGCCACTTTATTGACGGGCTCGACAATAGAACGGCTGCCCCAAATCGCGTAAAATATCACGATCACGGCAATGAGCAAGGCAACAATCGTGATGACCACCATTTCTTGTTTGATGGGCCTCATGACCTCCTCTTCGGTGATCTCGGTGATGATCCCCCAATTCAGCCCCAGCAGGTCAACGGGGGCATACGCGCTCCAGACTTTTTGGCCCTTAAAATTTTTTGTCTCCAGGATTCCCGATTTTTTGGCGATGGCTAATTTTGCCGGCTCAGTTTCCACTTTTTGGGTCAACACCGTCGTCTCCGTCGCAAAACGGGAAGACGTTCTCATAAGAAAATCGGGCCCGACCAGAAAACTTTCTCCCGTCTCGCCGAGACCGGCGCTTTTTTGCACCACCTTGTTGATGCGCTCGACAGGGATTTGAAAGGCCAAAACCCCAATGACTTTATCGCCCTCGAAAATGGGGGCGGCGATGAAAGAGGCCGAAACATTATACGATGGCTCATACCGCTCATAATCTTCCATAACCACAAATTCGGGATCACGGGTTTGCATCGCCTGACGCACGGCCTTCGCCAGATTTGTGTCCTGATACGGGCCGCGGAATAACGACGTCGCGTAGTCAACCTTTTTGGACACCGTGTAAACAATGTTGCCGTTCTCCGGTTCAATCAGAAAAATGTCGTAGTACCCAAACTTCCGCAAGAAACTGCGGATCCCGGGATGAAGCTTCTCGTGAAGCTTCGTGTAGGTGCTCGCGTCTCCGGCGCGATCCAGATTTTCTTTAGCCCCCACGGGATTGGGATTATCCGCGATATAAAGGTTTTGCAAAATCCGCGCCGTCTTCAATCCCGGCTTCCAGCGGGCCACGGCCTGGGCGTCGGCGCCGGGCGTATGCTCCTTTTGATAAAGATACTGCTCCTGCAGGGCGCGCTCACGGGCCTCGGCGTTTGTGTCGTAATCGACGCCGATTTCCTCTTCGATCTTCCCGAACGCGTAAGCAAATTGCTTCATGGCCTGGATGATCTTGCCGTTTTCCGCCAGCGTCTTGATCTGTCCCGACATGGTTTGAGCATATTCTTCAACATTCTGCCTTTTGATGTGAGCCAGGGCGTTGAGCTTGTCTTTGGTGATATTCTTGACCAGATCCGTTGTCGATCGGATGCTCAACAAAGCAATGATCGCCAGTGGAACCAAACCAAGGATCAAAAACCCCGCGGTTAACTTTTGGCTGATCTTGATATTTCCCATTCGCGAACCGGCCATCAATGTCTCCGTCTATAAAACCTTGCTGTCCAACAAATCAACAAGCTGTCCGATCTGGGGCTTGGAAATTTCACCGTCAGCGCCCACCGCCTTGCACTTTAAGGAGAGCTCCTTGGAAATCATGGAGGAAAAAACCAGACAGGGCAATTTTTGCAGATTATCGTCATTTTTAATTCGTTTAATCAAATGAAGACCATCCATCTGCGGCATTTCGATGTCCGTTATCATCAATTGAACATGATCATCGATTTTGCTAAAACCCCTGGCCTTCGTAAGACCAACCAGATAATCCCAGGCCTCTTCGCCGTTATTGGCAACCTGCGTCCGGTAGCCGGCCTGTTTCAAATGGTCAAGCAGCATATCCCGCACAAAAGCGGAGTCTTCGACGACAAGGATGTTCTTCAAAGTCCGGTCGATCTCTCTGGCAGACGATAAGTACGCGCCGGTATTGGGAGCAACGGCCTGCAGGGAGGCGCGAGGATTGACATCAGCGGCAATCTTTTCAAGGTCCAGGAGGAAGACAATCCGGTCCTCGATTTTAACGACGGCCACGGCATACCCCGCCCTGGATTGAACGAGGTCGGACGGGGCTTCCATCTGCTTCCAGGACAGCCGGTAAATATGCGTGACAGAACTGACCCAAAAACCGACAATGAGGTTATTAAACTCCGCGACAATGATCCGGCTTATTTTTCTATCGTAACTCTTGGCAATCTTTAAATGCCGGACCAGATTGATCACGGGAATAATCTTGCCCCGAAGATTGATCGCCCCTTCCAAAGAATCATGGGAATCCGGAACTTTGACAATATTATCCTGGGACCGGATGATCTCGCGGATCTTGGCGACGTTAATGCCGTAATAGCAGTCCCCTATCGTGAACTCGACAACCTCGAGCTCATTCGTGCCCGTATCAAGCAGGATCCCGGACCTTTTTGCGCTTTCGTGTGACACGGCCTCGTCTCCTTTTTGCAAATCCTACAGCGTCGCGGTCGTCGCTGAATTCAGGGTTATTTTCGCGATTTCGTCTTTAATCACGCCGTGGACTTTCGGCAAGTCAAGGATCGCGATCATCCGCCCGTCCAAGGCGCCAAGTCCCTGGATGCAATATCTGTTGATTTTCATTTTAACCGTCGGTGTGGGGTCGATCTGAGAGGCTTCGAGCTTGACATTATCCCGGATTTCATCCACAACGAAACTGATCAGGGCATAGTTGACATTCACAACCAGGACCTTGGTGTTGGCATCGAATTCCTTTTCGGGAAGATGAAACAGCCGTCTTAAATCAAACGTCGCCACCACATTGCCGCGGATATTAAGAACCCCCAGCGCGAAGAGGGGCATCTGGGGCACGGGAGTGATCCGGGGGACCCGGATGACTTCCTGAAGAGAAACAATATCGATCGCGTACTCTTCGTTCGACAACTTAAAACAGACAAACTGGCTGGTGCCCCGGCGGGTGTCTTTTGATTTTATCTCTGCTTCTTGCTGCATCGTCCTGCTCCCTTAAGCCAAACAACGTCTTTCAAAAATTTTCCAGGACATGACTTGGCGTTTATCATGTCATGCGATTTCCCGGCCGTAAAGAATTATTGCAACTTTTTCTCCGCGATCAACTTACCCCAAACGGGGCCGAACGCTGCCCAACGGTTCAGGCGGGCCGTTTTTTAAACGATGATTTCGCCTTCCTCGCGGATCCTGAAAGCGAAATAAACGCCGAAACGGATGTCCCCGCAGGTGAATTCACTGCGGCTGATCACAACATCCGATCCCGCCTTCAAATCGATATTGCTTCCTTCAATGATTGTCGGAATGCCGATCTCAAAATTATAGCCGCGCTCCGCCAGGCGCGTCTTGAGTCCCCCGATCACCATGTTGGTGATCTCTCCGATGCCGTCACGCACATCCGAACTCATTTCTGAAATATCCATCTTCAGCATTTTGGAAACCAGCAGGCAAGCGTCGCGATTCTGCAGCAACAGCATGCCGACCCCTTCCAGGCGGCCGACAAAACCAATGGAACCCGCCAAATCGAAATGATCCTGCTGGGGTTCCAGCCTGGCCGAAGACATGAAAAAAACCGTCGCCATCGTTTCCTGAATGGATTCCGTCAGGGAGATGTCAACCAGATTTTTTAATTGTTCATCGGGCATCGTTGCTCCAGATGTCGCTGCTCGTTGTTATGCAGCGTCTTATTTCAGCAGAATAGGACTGATAACGCCTTTCAACTGCTCGGGAGTGAAAGGCTTGATGACATAATCGGCCAGATTGGGGTGCGCTCCATAAGCCTGCTTGATTTTTCCCTCGGTCCCCTCCGTGGTGACCATAACAATCGGGATCGCCGAAACGGCCGGAACCTTTGCGACCCCTTCAATAAATTCCACTCCGCTCATTTTCGGCATGTTCCAGTCGCATAAAATCAACCCGATGTCCTTGTAGTTGGCCGCCAGCACCTCAAGAGCCTGTTCTCCGTCGCCGGCCTCCACGACATCATGTTCAAAGCCCGCCTTCCTGATGATCTGTATGATGATCTTTCTCTGGACCCCGGAATCATCGACAACCAGAATTTTCTTCATGCCGTACCCCTCTCATTCTTGATCATTAACGCTGACTGCGAACCAAATGGCTCAACGACACATCAACGATGACGGTTTTGGTGTCGAACAGATAGAAGCTCAACTCCTGGCATTCCTCCAGCCCCCGCGGAATATGCGCAGCTTCAATCGACAGAGCGCCGGCGGCGGACATGGGGGCCGATGTCAAAATGTTCGGGTATCCCATCTTGCCCAATTGATTCCTGAATTCCCCGGAAATGATATTGCAGAACTCGCCGCAGAGATCAAGCAGGGTTCCGGCCACGATATGTTCGGGAACGGGAAACTGCAAGGCCTTAAACACATTCCAAAGCCCCGCTTCCTTGATGTAAACCACGACAAGGCCGCAGATCGTATTTTTTCCCTGATCGCTTTCCGACTTGAACAAATTGACCGCCGAGATGAAACTGTTCTGATAAAATTTCTCAAAGCCCGACACATGGATCTTTCTGAATTTTTCGATATTGATCACGGATGGTCTCACGGAGGGACTGCGGGAGAATTTCTCGGAACACATTTTATTGAAGACTTCGTTCACAGCGCTCATCATGGTCGTCGACAAAACCTGCTGATCGAATTTTTTGTGAAGACCAAACATTTCCATCCTTTTCGAAAGACCGGTTTTACGCAGAAATTCCCGATGATTTCACCGTGATTTTTATTCTAACAAAATTAAATTTGCTGTCATGATAAAAAATGTATTTTTTAAACCCGTCATCGGCAGTATAATTTTTTTATCAAAAAATTTTTAAAAACAAAGGAGGCTGTCCCGTGAAATCCTACCGGGAGGAATTGTGGTTTAACACAAAAACCCGCCGCGACTACATCAACATCACGGACCAGGTGCAGGCCGCGATTGACAAGAGCGGCATCCGGGAAGGGCTGTGTCTTGTTTCGGCCATGCACATCACCGCCTCGGTCTACATCAACGATGACGAACAGGGCCTCATCCACGACTACGACATCTGGCTGGAAAAATTAGCGCCGCATGAGCCCGTGTCGCAATACCGGCATAACGACACCGGAGAGGACAACGCCGACGCGCACCTCAAGCGGCAGGTGATGGGACGGGACGTGACCGTCGCCGTAACACAAGGCAAACTGGATTTTGGCCCGTGGGAACAGATTTTTTACGGAGAATTCGACGGGAGGCGAAAAAAAAGGGTTTTAGTCAAGATTATCGGGGAGTAATCCGGCATCAAAACGTATGGTTGACGCCAAACCAGAAATGCGTATCCTCGGCGGAATCGTTGATCGCCTGCGCCACATCGACGCGGACCACCACCTTTTCCAGAAATGATCCGATATTGACCGTCAAGCGCAGCCCCGCGCCCGCGTCTTTGCGCAAACGGGCATCGTCAAATTCGGAGAACCATCCCTGCCCCGCGTCGAAAAACACAACCCCGCCAACCGATTCCAGCCCCAGGATATTGTCGAACAATGAGAGTTTTAGATTTTCCTTGATGGGAAAACGGTATTCCAGCGTCCCCAAAACGATCTTGGCCCCCCGGACCGTCTTGAGGTCATACCCGCGCAGGGCATCCATCCCCCCCAGATAAAACAACTGTTTATCCTCGGGGTATCCCCAGCCGTACTTCAGCCGCAAGGCCGCGGTTGTTTTCGTCGTGACGGGGACATAAAATCCCCCGTCCATGGCCGAGCGATAAAAAAATTGCGTGCCCCCGAGAAAATGCCCGGCGCTTTCAACAAAAGTATCGATTTTATAACCTTGGTGCGGATCGGGGTAAGGGCCGGAGCGTTCCAGATGCAGGGCCGTCCCGACGATGGCCTCGCGCCGTCGGCTGTAGTCGACATTCCGCGTGCCTTCCCGCCCGCTGATGAAATCCGCCCCGTCATTGATGTGCTGATTGCGGATGAGATAAAGGGACACATGGTCATTGAGGGCCGTCAGGCCATACTGCACCGGCCAGAGTTCCCGGCGAAGATACGCCTTGCCGCTCACGCGATCATCATCGCCGTCCTCATAATCCGTCGTGTTGGAGAGTTCCACCCCCAGGGAGGTCTGGGTTTTAAATAAATTCTTCAGCTGGTACCCCACGCGGGAATGGAGCAGCTGCTCGCCGAATTCATAGTCGCTCCCGGCGTAAAAAATTTGTTCGTAAGGTTTTTGCAATGAGGCCTTGAGCCCAAACCCGGAATTGGCCAGCTCCGGCCCGACGGTCAATGTGTATCCATCCTCGGGGAGGAAGACCGGGATTTCATAAATCCCAAAATACAGCGGGACCACTTTAAGATGCAAACGCCGCGGCCAGACGTTGTTGGTCCGGTCGATATCCAGCAGCGTTTCCCCAGGGTCGATGACAACACGCCGCACGGCGGATTTGTTTTTGAGGGTGATCTCTTCGCGGATCTTCTGCCCGTCCCAGGAGAGGATTTCCTGCCGGCCGTCGCAGTAATCGACCTGAACATCGGCCGGGACTTTGATTGCGCCGCGGTTTTGGAGTTGAATCGTGTCGCCGCGCACGCCGGCAACCGCATAATTGAACTGCCCGTCTCCGAACAGCCACTGGTCAAAAAACCACGACAATTTTTGTCCGCTTTCCTCCTCGCAAAGCCGGATAAAATCGCTCACGCTCAAATTTTTAAAAGCGTATTCCGCGAAGATCCGTTTAAAAACCCTTTCAAAAGCCTCCTGCCCGATATAAGACTTCAACATCCCCAGGACCCGGGCGCCCTTGCCGTACGTGACGGAAAAAATACTGCTGGGCTCATGAAAACTCGACAACTCACCGACGACCGAATGATCAAATCCGATTCGGGCGATGGTCTTGTAACGGGTGTCGCGCGTCTTATGGAACGTCAATTTGGGAAGGGTCCATTCCCAGGGCTTGAACCAGTCGGGATAATCAATGACCTCGGCGGCCCCGTCCTGACCGTATTTGTCCTCGAGATATTGCTCGATAAAATAAGAATTCACGCCCTCTTCCAGCCACATCTGGGTGAACTCGTCGATCCCGATGAGATTATAAAACCATTGATGGCCGGTCTCATGGGCCACCAGAAAGTCAAAATACCGGGCCAGCAGTCCCGGCATCTGATAACTCCGCCGGTCGATGAAAATGAGGTTGGCCATCTGTTCCCCGCCGTAACCCAGA
>CAYHZK010000119.1:0-7324 GCA_964361085.1 uncultured Planctomycetales bacterium | reverse complement strand
ATGACCCGCCGGAGACGGTCGCGTAGAGGCCGCTGGCGGTGTTGTAGCGTCCGCCGCCCACCGTCGAGCCTTCTACACTGGCAACAGTCCAAAGCCCCAGGGCCATCGAGTAAGTTCCGATGTTGACGTCATCCCATTCTGTTCCCTCAACCAATCCGGCGCGAAAGGCGGCCTTGCGCGGATACCAGATCAATCGTGAAAGGTTGGGGGTCAGATCGAAATCGTTCAGGATGATCCCGGACCCGACGCTCCCCATGGCTAAAATGCTGCCGTTGCTGTCTAAGCTGAGTTTGAATTCCGGTGTGGTTGTCCCGATGCCGAGAAAGATATCCGGATTGCTGTCTGTTTTGGCCGGATACACATTGTCACCGTTTTGCGCCCAGATCCCGCTGGGGGGAGCCCATAACCCCACGCTCGAGCCGTTGTCGCGGCAATAGAGGAGCTTGCCGGTTGACTGCTCGACGGACAGAGTCCCGATGGCGCAGGGGCTCGGCAGGCTCGATTGTTCCTGCAGGGACAGGCGGTCATAGACGGCCTGCGGGGCGGGGTAATATGTCGTTAAGGAAATGTTCCCGGCGGTGGCTGGGGTGGTTGAGAAGATGAGGAGAAGGGTTATTGCGTGAAGCGTGAAGCGTGAAGCGCAGGGCGCGTATTTCGTCTTTCGTCTTTCGTATTCCGTAGCTCGTGAGTTTTTTGAAAATTCAAGAAACGTATCGAGCGAGACGCATTGCGTGACTCGTGGGATATGAAACGTTAAGCGCAACATAGAAACGAAGAATTTAATCATTGAACTGCTCTTTGAGTTTTTGAACTTTTTGTTTAAGTTGTTTAAGTTTTATATCCTGTTCCTCGATTTCTTTCTGCTGGGTTTGAATGACCTTGGTCAGGACGGCGACGAAATCCATGGGGGTTAGTTCCTGACGGCTGCGGTCGGCCACGAGGTCCGGGACTTCCTCGGCGACGAATCCGACATGCCTCTCGCCGGGGCTGTTTTTGTAATGGAATTGAACGGGATTCATTTCTCTAAGCGCGGCGACGGCCTGGTCCGGATCAAGGGGCGCGATATTTTCTTTATAATCCCGGCTGGATCCGTCAACCCATATTCCGGCAAGCGAGAGGTATGCGCCGTTTCCGAAATGAAGCGGATACAGGGGATCGGCCTGGCCGACACCGATCAATCCCGAGTTTTTGACAATCAGGACATCGCCGGGGGTGAGCGGGTTTGAGGTTACGGCAAGATAATCGTCGGTCGCAGCCCCGCTGTTGCTGATCTCCAGGAGGGCGGAGGGGGTCTCCTCGTGAATGCCGACTTTCCCTGAATAGATGATAAAGGCGTCCGGGGTTTCGATCGGGGAGATGATGCTGGCGGCGTGTCCCCACAGAAAGCTGTTATCGGCGTTGACGCCAAGCTGCATATAATGTCCGCCGACAAGGGAATAGTCTCCATTGGTGACATTCGCATCTCCGACGAGGGTTCCGGCGGCGTACCCGTGAGCGACATTAGATTTGCCGCCGGGGATGGTTGAATACATCCCGCTGGCTGTATTTCCTTTTCCTCCGGCCACGGTGCTGTAGTCGCCGCTGGCGGTATGATACCGTCCTCCGGCGACCGTCGACCTAAGGCCGCTGGCGATATTGTTGACCCCTCCGCCGAGTCTGCTGTAAACTCCGCTGGCTAAGTTGTTCCATCCTCCGCCGACGCTGGCACCGCCTCCGCTGGCGATATTCTGGGAACCACCGGAAACGACGGCATAATCGCCGACACCGCCAACAGCAGTGGAGTTTCTGTCTCCTCCGCCGACGACGGAATAGCCGCCGCCGGCCGTATTCTGGTATCCTCCGGCCACAATGGAATAAAGGTTGCTTGCTGTATTCTGGACTCCCCCTCCAACTGTCGCGGCGTCTTCCGTCGCCTGATTCGTATACCCGCCCACGATGGTGGCATTCGCGGTCGTGGCGGAATTATACCCGCCGGAAACGGTGGCATGACTGCCGCTGGCCGTGTTGCTTTCGCCGCCCACGATGGCGGAATAGTTGCCGCTGGCGGTATTCTGTTTGCCGCCGGATACGGTTGAGTATTCGCCGCCGGCGGTATTCAGGGCCCCGCCTCCGACGACGGAGACATAACCGCTGGCGATGGTATCCAGCCCCATCGCGATGGAATAGAATCCGGTGTTGATTTCGTCCCATTGCGTCCCGGTGACATGACCGGCCCGGAAGGCGGGCTGCCCCGGATTCCACATGAGCCGCGTCCCGGCTCCAAGTGAAAGTGTTGAGGCTCCGGTGCCGCCTTTGGCGATGATGCCGCCGTCATTCATAACGGAAAGTTTAAATTCCGGGGTCGTGGTTCCGATCCCGACGCGCAGATTCGGATTGATGGTTGTGTCCGTCAGAAAAATGTCGTCGCCGCTCTGGTTCCAGACCTCGGACGGCGCGCCCCAGACGCCGCTTGACCCTTGCCGGTAACAGTACTGCAGCACCCCGCTGCTGTTGACATAGAGCGAACCGACCGTGCAGGGGTTGGCCAGGTCTCCGGCGCGGGGGAGCAGTCTCAGGGTGTTATATTCTCCGAATGGGGAGGGATAATATGTTGTCATGGTGACCCCCGCGGTTTGGGCAAAACCATGCCCGGCCCAGGTCAGGGTGAAAAGAGATAACAGCAGTATTTTTTTTGCGAGCATCGGCATGGTTATTGTGTTTTATCCGACTGTTTTTTTAGCTCCGCGATTTCGCGCAGCAAGGATTCCCGTTCCGCTTTTTGCCGCTTGAGAACGGCGTGTTGTTCCTGAACGGCTTTTATCAAAACCGCGGCAATGTCGAGGGGGCTTAATCCTTTCCGCCCCTCGAGAGCGACGAGGTCAGGGACGTCCTCCGCGATAAACCCGGCGTGCTCTTCGTCTTTATCGTTTTTATAATTGAAGGTGACAGGGTGAAGTTCCTTAAGCGCGTGGATGGTCTGTTCCGGAGACAGGGGAGAAATGTTTTCTTTGTAATCACGGCTTGAGGCATTGGTGAAAACCCCTCCGGCTGTGAGATAGGCGCCGTTCCAGAATTGCAAGGGATAAGCGGGGTTGGCCACCCCGACCCCGACAAAACCATTATTTTTGACAACCATGATGGTCCCGTCGTGTCCCATCTGGCAGGCGGAACCTGTATTTTTCAGATGGAGATAATCGGTCGCACCGCCGCCGGCGTTGATTTCGAGGATGGCGCCGGGATCCGTATCGCGGATCCCAACCTTCCCCGAATAAATGATAAAGGCATCCGCGGTCGTGACAGGCGTGATCGGCGCTGCGGCATGCCCCCAGAGGAAGGTATGGTTCGCTGTCGCGGACAATTTCATGTTTTTTCCACCGACGAAGGAATATTGAGCGGACGTCCCGTTGGCTTCCCCGCCGATGATGACGGAAAAATCTCCGCCGGCGGTGTTGCCGTATCCGCCGCCGACAGCCGTCGCGTAAGCGGTTGCCGAATTGAGGTGTCCCCCGACGACAACCGACGAATCCCCGGAGGCGGTGTTGAGTTTACCACCGACTACGGTTGAATAGTCGGCGCCGGCGGTATTGTCATCTCCGCCCGAGGCCGTGGACGCAAATCCGTTGGCGGTGTTTTCGTGCCCGCCTGAAATGGTCGCATACTGAATATCGGCCGGGATCAGATTCCTCTCCCCGCCGGAAATCGTCTGCATCGTGTCTGTTCCGTTGCTGATGTTTCCCGATCCGCCGGCGATCGTGCAGTTGGTGCAGAGGCCGGCCGCGGTGTTTCCCGACCCGCCGGAAACCGTGGAATCATGCCCGGTCGCCCGGTTGGCGTACCCTCCCGAGATCGTGGCGCCCTGAACACCGTCGGCGATATTGTCCTGGCCGCCTCCGACAACATTCCCGTTGTTAAGCGCCTGATTGCCGAACCCCGAGACGCGGCTTCGTCCTCCGTTGGCGATATTATCCTGCCCGCCGAGGACTTGAGAATTGACAACCCCTGCCGTATTCATATATCCTCCGGCGACCGTCGGGGATGTCCCGTCGGCAAAATTTTCCCGGCCGCCGCGGATCGTTGAGTATATTCCCTTGGCTTTATTGTATTTTCCCAGGGCCACCGAATAGTCTCCGATGTTGGCGTCATCCCACGAATCCCATGAGGCGGCGCCGGCGCGGAACGCGGCCTTGCGCGGATACCACAAGAGAAAATAACCGCCGCCGGACGTCGTGAGGATCGTCCCCGCGCCGAAGGTCCCGGTCGCGAGGATCCCCCCGTCGCTTTCCAGGGTCAATTGAAAATCCGGGGTGATGGTTCCAATCCCGACCCGTTTGTCTGCGGGAGTTGAGGGATCGGTCAGATAGAGGTTGTCGCCCGTCAGCGTCCAAACGCCGGGGAGCGGATTGTAGGAGGTCCCGTCGCAGTAATACAGGAGGCTGCCGTCGCCTGCGTTGGCATAAAGAGTCCCTTCGGGACATGGGGAGGCCGTGAGGCTGGCCAGCGGCTTCAGTTGAATTTTTGTGTAGGCCGCGGAAGGGGCCGGATAATACGACGTCAAATTGAAAGAATCGGCCTCTGATCCCCTGGAAACGCAAAACGCAAGGATCAGGGCGACAAGGAGTTTACCCGAAATGGAATAGAATTGAGATCGCATTTTTTTATTGTCTCACCTCACTTAAGGATAATAGATGGACTATCCCCTTACAAGGACAAAAACCGCTTTGCAGGAAAGCGTTTTCTTGACGCTTTAAGAAATCCTGTCGAGAAAATACGAAAATCATATTGACAATCACCGGTTGTTCTCATAGATTACAGTCAATGTCTCTGATGGATTGGATTGCGAGGACAAAAATATACCGTCAGATCCAAGGATGTTCAACAAGGGAGGGTGGGCATGGCTGAAGGAAAACTTATCGATGTGGAAAAGGACATGCGGGCTTTAGTATCGGAGATCCTCGAAGTCGAGCCGGATGAACTCAACCCCGAGGCGAGTTTTGTGAAAGATTTGGGTATGGACTCCATGATGGCCTTGGAGATTTTGGCAACGATTGAAAAGAAATACCGGATCATCATCCCCGAAGAGACCCTGACCAAATTCACCGACCTGAACACCACGGTTAAAATCGTGACGGACCTGCTGAAGAAAAACAAAAAACTCTAATGTATTTCAAGCGACTCGAAATTTTTGGCTTCAAGTCTTTCGCCGACAAAACGGTTTTGAATTTTGAGCCCGGCATTACCGCGGTCGTCGGGCCCAACGGGTGCGGCAAGAGCAATATTTTCGACGCGATCCGCTGGGTCCTGGGCGAACAGAGTGTCAAGGAATTGCGCGGCTCGGCGATGGAAGACGTGATCTTCAGCGGCACGGACAAAAAGCACGGCCTGGGTTTTGCCGAAGTCAGTCTGAGCTTTTCCAATGAGAATAAGGTCTTTCCCATCGATTACGACGAGGTCACCGTCACCCGCCGTTTGTTCCGCTCCGGCGAAAGCGAATATCTCCTCAATAAAACCGCCGTCAGGTTGAAAGATATCACCGAGCTGTTCATGGGAACCGGGATCGGCGCCGAGGCGTATTCTCTGGTTCAGCAGGGGAAGGTGGACCTTGTGGTGAGCGCCAAGCCCGAGGAGCGCCGCATGATTCTTGACGAGGCCTCGGGGATTACGAAATATAAAGCGAAGCGCAGAGAGGCCCTGGGCAAACTGACGGAGACCGACGCCAATCTGCTGCGTATCAACGATATCGTCACCGAGGTCAAACGCCAGATCGCCTCATTGGAACGGCAGGCCAGTAAGGCCCGGCGGTTTAAAGAAGAGTTTGAACAGTTGAAAAATTTGGAGGTCCATCTGGCCCGCCGGCAATTGCAACTGGCCTCGGAGCAGCGCCGGCAATTGCAGGCACGGCTTGAAGAGCTCAAGAGCCAGGAGGCGCAGATTTCCAGGGAGTTCTCGGAATTCAATGACCTCGTCGCCCATGAAGGCAATTTGCTGGAAGAGCTGGAAGATCATATCAACGCGATCAAGGCCGACAGCATCAAGCTCGACGGGCAGATTGACATCAACAGCCGCCAGATCGGTTTCAACGAAGAACGGCTCAACAATATTTCCATGACCGAAAAACGCATCGCCGAGGCGAAGCAACAGCTTGGGGAGCGCTGCCAGTTGCAGCAGGAAAAAATCAGGGAAGTCGAGGAACTGCTCGCCGGGCTTAAGGAGATCATTGCCAAAAACAGCCAGACCCTGGAACAGAAACGGCAGGAGGCGGAGGTCGCGGTTTTGAGCGTCAAGGACGCCCATCAGGCGATTAAGGCGGAAGAAGAAAAAATTTTGAGCGTGACATCCCGGCAGGTGCATATCAAAAACAAGCTCACGGAAGTGATGAAGGAAGTGCAGGGGTGCCTGGCCCGCAAGCGCCGCCTCGAAATGGAAAACGCGAAAGTCTCGACGGAGAAGCAGGAGGTCGACACGCGCCTGAGTTCCATCGGCCAGCAGATCGGATCGGCGGCCGTCCATCTTCAGGAGCTCCAGAATCAGCTTCAGGAAAAACAGTTTGTTTTCGACGGCCTGCAGACGCAACTGGCGACAATCGAACACACCATCGACGAGCTGGAAAGGCACAAACTTTTTTTGAAGTCTCAAAAAGAATTTATTGAAAAACTTTCGGTCCAATACCGCGACATCCCGGATCCGGTTATCGAAGGGCGTTTGATCACTTCGGCTAAACCTCTGGCCCATCACACGGGGCTGATCGGCAAAGTCAAAGACGTTGCCGCGATGGACGCGCAGCGGGCGCAGAGTTTCGGAGCCGGCCTTTCGTCCGACGGGCAACCGCTCTATGAGGTCGTCTGCGAGGCGAAGTTCATTGAGCTGGACCCCCAGCAAATATCATCCCAGATTGATGACCTGGAACGCCAGATTGGAGAAAAGGTTAATCAAAAAGCCGAACTCCTGACGCGTCTGACGGAAGAGGAGCTGGGGCTTAAGAAAATCAGGATGGAGATCCAGGAGCAGGAAAAAAACATTTCCATTTATCAGGCGCAAAAACAGGATGTCTCGTCCGAGGTGACCAAGTTGCAGGAAGAACTCGAACTGGTCAAGTCCGAAGTCGATGAAGCCACGGCGAGTTTGAGCCATCTTAAAGTGACGGAAGACGAGCTGATCCATCAACTGGATGCCCTCAATCAGGAATTGTCGTCCAGCCAGATGAAGATCAGGGAAATACAGGAAGCGATCGCCGCCAAGATCCAGGAGCGCGAGCAGATCACGCTGAATATCTCCCAGATCGAGGCCGAACTGTCCTCGCTGAAGGCGCGTCAGAATGGCCATCTGGAAAAAATGACCATGCTGCAGG
>CAYHZK010000118.1:0-7361 GCA_964361085.1 uncultured Planctomycetales bacterium | reverse complement strand
AACCTCCCGACATCCTCGCTCACAACGTTGTCGCCGAGGATGACCATGAACGGTACATCGAGCACAAAATGTTCCGCCAACAACAGCGCCACACTTTTTCCAGTATTTCCTTCCTGAATCTCGAAGCTGAACCGCGCGTCCCATTCTTTGCCGGAACCGAGCAGACGGAAAAAGTCTCCGATATGCTCCCCCCCGGTGACAATGAGAATGTCCTTGATGCCCGCCTTCAAAAGGGTCTCCAGGGGATAATAAATCATCGGCTTTTTATAAACCGGCAAAAGATGTTTGTTTGTGACCTTGGTCAACGGCCGCAGCCGTGTCGCGCTCCCGCCGGCAAGCAGAACTCCGCGCATGTCATTCCCTTTCTTTTTATCGTGAAGCGGGCCACGTGAAGCGTGAAGCGAAAAAGAAACATTGACGCTTCACGTGGTGCGCTTCACGCTTCACGCTTCTTCTCCCCCCAATATCCCTCGATATACCGCTGGTCCATCTTTTCTTTCAACGGGCGCCACCACGCCTCATTCTGACGATACCAATCGACGGTGGCGCGCAGCCCGTCTTTGAGACGATATTGCGGCCGCCAACCCATTTTTTTCAACTTGGAACAATTGAGGCTGTAACGGAAATCGTGACCCGGCCGGTCCGCGACGAATTTGATATACGAATCATCCTTGCCCATCGCCCTCAGGATGTGACGGGTCAACTCCAGATTGGTGCATTCCTGGCCGCCGCCGATATTGTAAACCTCGCCGGCCCTGCCTTTTTTGATCAAAAAATAAACAGCGGCGCAATGATCGTCGACAAAAAGCCAGTCGCGGCTCTGCCGCCCTTTGCCGTAAACCGGCACCGGATTATCGTCGCTCAGATTGGTGATGAAAAGCGGAATGACTTTCTCGGGATAGGCGCGGGGGCCATACGTGTTGGAGGCGCGGGTGACGACAACCGGCAGATGGTAGGTCTCAAAAAAGCTGTACGCCAGCCGCTCTCCGCCGAGCTTTGACGCGGAATACGGGTTGCGGGGCTTGAGTTCAGAGGTCTCTTTGAAGCTCCCCTGGAGGATCTGTCCGTAAACCTCGTCGGTCGAGATCTGGATAAATTTCTTCAGCTGTTTTTGCCGCCGGGCCTCTTCCAGCAGGGTATAAACGCCGAAGACATCCGTTTTCAAAAAAGCCTGAGGGTCGTCGATCGAACGGTCCACCGCGGCCTCGGCCGCGAAGTTCACGGCCACATGGACGCCGTCCATGGCCTTTCCGACGATGGCGGGGTCACAAATATCCCCTTGAATAAATTCAAAACCCGATCGCCCTTGAAAATCCCTGATACTCTCAAGGCTCGCCGAATATCCCAATTTGTCCAAAACCCGCACGGCGATATTCTTTTCGTGGCGGTAAAGATAGTGGACAAAATTACTGCCGATAAACCCGGCCGCGCCGGTGATCAGGTATCGTGTTTTAGATCGCATGTCCTTGCCGTTTCTCCAGATTCTCCGCGTAGGCCCACGTCATCCCCAGCAAAGTCCAGAAGGGAATAGCGTTATAGGGGAATTCCAGGACAACCAGAAAATTGGCCAACCCAATCCAATAAAAAAGGCTGGCCAAAAGAAGCCCTCCCCACACCGATTTTAAACGCAGCAGCCGCACCGAGAGATTCACCAAACCGGCCAGCAGCGCGACGATCATCGCCATCCCCACAATCCCTCCCCGGTAAATCATGTGTAGAAACGAATTGTGCGGTGTGATCCAGCCGTCCCGGCGCCATTCACCCGTCGCCAAGCCCAAGATTTCAATGGATGGTGAACGCTGCGGGTGTCCGAAGCCCATGCCCCGCACCCAAGCGTGTTGTTCTTTTAAATCCTCCAGCATATCCCGCCAGATGAATAACCGGAAAACGATATTATTAAGAGCCACTTCGATATTTCGGGAAAGCTGGCGGTTCACAATGCCGTAAGAAGCATTCTCTGCCGCCGCCAAAGGCTCGGGGGGATTGCTGACCGCGGCTTCGGCAATCTTGATTTTCTGATCAGGCACAGCGGCAGATTCTTCGATATGGGGTTGCGTCTTCGACAAGACATCATGGATCTCGCGCAGCAGGTTTTCTTCAGGACCGGCTGTTGTGTCTTTTGATGCGGCCCCCTTCCCCTCGACGAAAGCAACGTTTGCCGTTGAATTTTTGTCCGGCTCATCCGGCAAATGTTCTCCCGGAGAGAGAGGACTCTCTTGTTTTTTATTGTCTTCCCTGACAAACAACGGCCGGAGGGCAATGGCGGAATTGTCATTGTAAATATTCGGGGACAATGTTTCAGCTTTAAAATCCTTCCTTTTCATGGCAATCTCCTGATCGAATTGCTGGAATTGGTCTCGAATATTGTCCAATGCCAGCATGGACTTGATGGAATTAGGATCAGCAAATTGAAAGGTGCATAAAACAAAAATCCCCCCCAAGATAACGACTCCGCCGACTTTAACCCTTGCCTTCAATTGCACCAAACCAAAAAGAAAATAAATGAGAAGAAAAGCAGCCCATAAGACGACTCCCAGCACATGAGAACGGCTGCTGCCCCACAGGACATTGACCATCATGAATTGAAAGATTACAATCCCAAATCCCAAAAGCTTAAGCCAGAGTTTTTCTAAACTCAATCCCAACCCTATGACCAGCATGGCATAGGGAATCATATAATAGTCATGAACGGGTGCCAGCAAAAAGTTCCCACTTAAGAAAATGAATAAACCAAGTTTTACAAAGGCATTAAAAAATCTCGGATCAAATGCCAAATAGCCGACTAGGGCAAAAAGCGGATAATAAAACAGAGCGGCGTTACGCAAGGCCAGAGGACCGCCGGACAGATACCCTGCCAAGGCCTTGGACAAAAGCCAAAAAACATAAAAAATGATAACCCATTGCCAGCCCTGCAGAGAACTGAGAGAATCGTTGCAATAAGCAACAATTAACAAGAGGATGCTGACGGACAAAAGGATTTCTCCCACAAAAATTGGGAAATCAAGCGGTGGGATATTGATGTGCAATTCCGCAAAATCAGCGGCAAAAAGAGAATACAGATAACAAAATATCCCAACTAAAAACAGAACGATCCTTTTGATCGCAGCGCTTCCGGATTTTTCTATGGGAGTTTGAATCATCTTAGAATAGGATGTTTCATTCTTTTTTGTGCCAGCCGCCGGTTCACGGCCTCATAAAAAGCTGGAAATATTTTTAACAGCGGCTGCCCGGCCCACTTTAGGAAAATTCTTTTGACACCAATAACCCGTCGCTGGCGCCGCCAGAAATCCTGGACGGACTTAGGATCTAACGGCAGCTCAGGACGAAATGAGGTATAGGCTCGCGCCAGGAGACCTTGGCCGCGCGAAAATTCCTGATCGCTGAGATACTCAACGGCGTATATTAATTTCCAGATCAGGACAACGTCTTCTTTTTCTAAAATAGTTGTGGTCAGGGCCTGAAAATTTCTGGCCATGACCTCCGAAATCTCCTTCAGATCGGTTCCGCCCCGCTCCATAATACTGATGGACTTTTCATGAACACGGATGGCCACCAGGACATCGTTGGTGCTGGCCAACAGCCGTCCCTGACGAACCAGTTTCGACCAGAGTTCGTAGTCCGCCGCGATCTTGAAATTCTCATCATATCCTCCGGCGGCGATAATCGCATCCTTGTCATAAAGAGATCCCACATGATTGAGCGGCGAGGCCGTAAGCGACTTGAAAATCATCTCTTCATAGCTCAGCGGGGTATTCAGGATTTTCTTAATCTCCTCAACTCCGTTCATCACAGCGCCTTTGCAGCTGACAACGACACACTGAGGATGCCCCGCGATATAATCCCTCTGCGTCTTAAGCCAGGCCGGGAAAGCCATATCGTCGGCATCGATCCTGGCGATGTATTTCCCGCGCGCCAGCGACAAGCCTTTATTCAAAGAGCGTGTCTGCCCTAAATTCACCTCATTATTATGGAGCCTGATCCGTTCATCGCGATAGGACTGAATGACCGCCGCAGATCCGTCCTTGCTGCAATCGTTAATTATTAAAAATTCAAAGTCATGGAAAGTCTGGGCAAGGATGCTCTCCACTGCGGTCTTTAAGTATTCCCCGCCGTTGTAAACAGTCATGAGGACAGTGATCAGAGGACTCGACATAGGGGTTACAGTAAAACATGATCGTTACGGTTCAAATTCCTCCGCGATCTGATTGACCGCGGGGTTGGCAATACTCCCCAGCCACATCTGATACCGCTGGCATTGGAACGGGAAATACCGGCCGCTGTCTAAAAATCTTGAATAGCGATACAATGCCACCGGATCGTGATAATGAGGCTTTTGAGCGTCATGCAAAATAACAAAACCCTGAGGGTTAACACTGCGCAAGGCGGCCATAAGGCAACGGCGGCGGAACCGGGCATCAATCACAACCACATCATAACTTTTCTGCAGCCGCAGCGGCCATTCGATGTAATCGATCTCGGACTTCTCGTGCGGGGCAAACTGTCCGCATGACGGCATGGTATTCCAATCCCATCCGGGTTTTTCCCAGAACGGGACAAATTCCTTCAAGTGCAGCGTGACCGCTTCTTTCAAGCCTCTGTCGTCAATCATACGTCCGACCTTTTGATACCATTGCCGATTATTGTCGATGGAATCAATATGAAACTTTCGCCTCTGCTCCCGCAAGAATTCCGCGAAATACAAAGTCGAAAACCCCATCCCGTATTCAAAAATACGGATAGGTTGTTCTGCCGGAAACGACATCAGGATCTTTTTATAAATCCCGATCTCTTTCATGGTCATCGCCGGCAGCTTCAGGATCCCATAGATCCGCATGACGGCGTTAAAAGGGTTAAGATTATTTTTGATGTCCTGCAGGTTCATGAAAACAGAGGTTGCTTGTCTGACAATAAACAGTCCAAAAGATTACGCACCGCATGGATTTCCATTTCCAGCCGAGATTCTCTGGTGAGCGTTGCCACGTGCGGGGTCAAGATCACCTGATCCAGTTCGCAGAACCTCCCCCGATAAGGCTCCTCCTGAAAAACATCAAGCGCCGCTCCCTGCAATTTCCCGCTTTTGAGAGCCGCGTACAGGGCTCCTTCATCAATCAGTTCACCACGCGCGAGATTGACCACCAGGGCGCCGTCTTTCATCATGGCAATTTCTTTCTCGCTCAAACAAAATGGAAATTCCAAATTCCTGGCAAGATGTAATGAAACAATATCCGCCGTTTGCAGCAATTCGTCCAGGGTGATGACGGACACACCGTGCTGCTCAGCCCACGCTATGTCAGGATGAGGATCAGCCGCTACGATCTTAACCTGAAATCCCAAAAGCAATTCCGCTACCCGTTTACCGATACGCCCCAATCCTAAAATCCCAACCCGCTTGCCTTTTAAAAGAGTCCCCCCTTTTTTCTCCCATTTCTTTTGCCGCAGGGCATTCGTATGCCACGTTATATGTCTTAAGAGATCTAGGATCATCCCCACCGTGAGTTCCGCCACCGGATCAACCACAGCCGCAGGAGTATTGCAAATCACAATTCCCAATTCCCTGGCCTTATCCACAGCAATATTGTCAAGTCCTACACCGCAGCGGCTAATACACTTCAACTGCGGCAGCCGATTCAATACGTCCTCACGATACGGCTCAACACCGGCGATGATCCCGCTGCAATTCTTTGCCGACTCGACCACTTCATCGGCCCGCAGCCGGCGTCCCGTCGTATTTAAGGCGTAGGGCACATCACTTTTTTTGAGCAGTTCCAGAGGTTCGGGGCCGTATTCGGCAAAAGTCGACAGCGCAACAAAAATTTTAGAACTCATAACCGGGTGATCTTCTTGTAAATATCGCTCTGCTGTGGATCCTGCCGCAATATATTTTCGACAATCCCGACATCGTCCCGGCGATCCACCCCAACGGTTTGCTTGTCATCAATGATTCCAAGGATCGAAAAACGATGCTCCAAAATTCTTAAGAAGTCGACGGATTCGACAATTTCAAGCGGTGTAGACACAAGCTTTGAAAACTGATGTAAAAAGGATTTGCGAAAAGCGGACAGGCCTGTCTGGCGATAAAACGCGCACGGACTTTTAACCCGCCGGTACGGAACCGGCGATCTGGAAAAATACATCACCTCATTGTTTTGATTCAGGACTGCCTTGACGATGTCGCAATCTTCAAGGTCTGTTTCCTGATGGATGATAGACAACAGATTCGTACAGAGAATCGTTGAGTCTGCTTTAAATGGTTCAATCAACCGTGAGATGACCTCCGGGACAATGAGGGGCTCATCGCCCTGCAAAATGACGACAATATCCGTCGTACTGCGCCGCATCGCTTCCTCGACCCGGTCCGTGCATCGCTCGTGTTTATCGGACGTCATCACGGTTTTGCCGCCGAATCCGGCTACCGTATCGACAATCCCCTGATCACAAGTGGCGACAATGACGTCCTGCACCGCCTCGCACAAAAGGGCCCGGCGGCGGACATGCTCCACCATAGGCAGATCAAGAATCCTGACTAAAGGTTTGCCGGGGAAACGGGACGAACCCATCCTGGCAGGAATAACAGCTGTAACGTTCATAGAACCTCGTATTTATTGATACAACACTCTCACTGAAATTTACTGCGGCAACACACCACAATCGACATTCAACGATTGCCCTGTGATGGCCTCGGCCGCCGCTGAAGCCAAGAATAAACACGCCTGGGCGATATTCTCGCCGGTTGGGAGTTTCCGCAAAGCCGCCTGTTCGACGGTAAATTTTTTTAAATAAGCCTGAACATTTTTACCGTGTGCCGGAGACCGCTGATCCTTAAGGGCCTTCAAAACACCTGGGGTCTCGACGTAAACCGGACACACTGCCACAACCCGAATCCCTTTTGGCCCCAATTCTTTGGCCAACGCCTGCGTCAACCCGGTAACACCAAACTTCGACGCGCAGTATACGGAATTATTGGCACTCCCGCGTTTACCGGCAAGACTGGAAATATTGACGATCACACCACCGGGCGAAAGATATTTCGCCGCCGCCTTGCATCCCCAAAATGTACCCTTCAAATTGGTGCCGATCATGTCATCCCAAAATTTCTCTTTCACTTCCATTAAAGGTTTCCAGCCGGAGAACCCTGCGCAATTGACATAAATATCCAGCCGCCCTGTTTCCTTCAACGCAGCCGCGGCGGCTCGCAGGTGATCATTCTCCCGACGGACATCCATGCGCACAAAACGGGCTCGTTCACCCAATTTTTGAGCCAGACCGTTATCATGTCGCGCGGCGATAAAGATATTCATCCCTTCCTTATAAAATGCACGGGCGATATCCGCTCCGATCCCCTTTGTCCCCCCCGTGATGAT
>CAYHZK010000117.1:0-7388 GCA_964361085.1 uncultured Planctomycetales bacterium | reverse complement strand
CGCAGCGGCGGGACAAAACGTTCGAGTGGTTCAAAACGGTCGGGCTCGGCGACCCTAGGCGGGTTTACGAGAGTTATCCGCATCAGTTGAGCGGCGGGATGCGCCAGCGGGCCATGATCGCCCAGGCCATAGCGCTGCATCCTAAACTGGTGATCGCCGACGAACCCACGAGCAGTCTCGATGTGACGCTCCAGGCGAGGATCATCGAACTTTTTCAAAAGCTGCGCGATGAGTTGAAACTTTCGATCCTTTTGATCACCCACGATTTGGGAGTGGTCAAGCATCTGTCGGACGAGGTGATTGTTCTGTCCGGCGGGAAAATCGTTGAAGCGGGAAAGACGAAGACGGTGCTGTCCGAGCCCCGGCAGGATTATACGCGCCAGCTGTTGGCGGCGGTGTGATATTCGTATCTCGTAGTTCATATCTCGTTTTTTAAATAAAAATTCTTTACGAACTACGAGATACAAGATACGAGATACGGCAATCCTCATACATGCTTCTCGAACTTAAAGACATCAAAAAATATTTTCCTCTCAGGAAGGGACTCTGGGGCGGGGCGAAGGAGTTTGTCCGCGCGGTCGACGGCGTTGACCTTTCCGTGGCCGCGGGCGAAAATCTTGGACTCGTCGGGGAATCGGGATCGGGCAAGACGACCCTGGGCCGCGTCATCCTGAGATTGTATTCGCCCGATCGCGGGACGATTCTTTTTGAGGGGCAGGATTGGACCCGCTTGTCGGCCCGGGCCATGCGGCCGCTGCGCGCGAATGTTCAGATGGTTTTTCAAGACCCCTACAGCAGTCTGGACCCCCGGTATACGGTCCGCGGCATCCTGCGCGAGGCCTTGCATCTTGCGCATGTCAAAGCCGGGGAACAGGAAACCAAAATGATTGGGATTCTCAAGGCCGTCGGGCTGGAGGCGGAGGTGTTGAGCCGTTTTCCGCACGAGTTCAGCGGGGGAGAGCGCCAGCGCATCGCCATTGCCCGCGCGCTGGTGATGAGCCCTAAACTGTTGATCCTGGATGAGGCTGTTTCTTCTCTGGACGTCGTGATTCAGGCTCAAATCATCGAACTCTTGAAAGAGCTGCAAACCCGTTTTGCCGTGACCTATCTTTTTATCACCCATAACCTGCGGGTGGTGCGTAAACTCTGCCGCAATATCGCCGTCATGTATAAAGGGAAGATCATAGAGTCGGGCCCGGCGGAAGAGATTTTTCGCAATCCGCTCCATCCTTATACGAAAGCCCTGCTGGCCGCGGCCCTGGATTACCGGGCGGTCAATCATGACGACAGTGTCTCGTTTCAAAAAAATTCTCGTTTAATCGATCACGGAAACGGCCATTTTGTGATAAACTGACACTCCTATGAGCGACGCCTTTTGGAGACGATTGAGCACCATCGCCGGGTTTTTTGTCCTGGTGGGCATTTTCGGGCTGATGATCTTTGCCGCCAACATCGAGATCAAAGACCTCGATCTGTGGCTGCACATCGGGATGGGGCGGCACATCACGCAGAATCATTTCCACGTCCCGTCCGTGGACATCCTTTCCAACAGCATTGCCGGCAAACCCTGGGTCAACCACGAATGGCTGTTTCAGGTTATCGTTTATTGGATCTTCAGTCTGTGGGGGGCGGACGGGCTGATCATGATGCAGGTTGTCATCGTGACGCTGACGATGCTCCTTTTGCTTTTCTTGGGATATAACCGCGAAAAGCAGTTGAGCAGCATCTTTATGCTGCTTTTGGTTTCCCTGGTTTATCAGAGCCGGTTCACCATCCGTCCGGACCTTTACAGCCTGTTCTTCTTTGCCCTTTATATCGTCATCCTTTCCTTTTATCTCGACCGGCGCTGGTCCGTGGCCGTCCTTTTTGTGATCCAGGTCCTCTGGAGCAATGTCCACGGATTTTTCTTTTTCGGCCCGCTGTTTGTTGTCATCGGGCTTCTGGGGGAGAAGTTGAAGCGTTCCGCGCCGCTCCCCTGGGAGTGGAACCAGATCGGACGGCTGACCGACGCAGAATATGAAAGATTGAAACTCGTTCTGGCGGTGGTGATCGCGGCCTGTTTTATCAATCCTCTGACGGTGGAGGGCGCATTGTACCCGCTGCGGGTCTTCACCCAGATTTCCGGGGAATCCAGGATATTCTTCGAGAAGATCATCGAGCTGCAGAAACCCTTAAGCTGGAACACCCTGTTCTCCGTCAACGAATATCCTTACTACAAACTGATGATCCTTCTCTCCGCCGTGAGCTTCTTTTTTAACCGGCGCAGGATCGATATCGGGACCTTTTTCTTCTGGCTCGTGTTTCTTTTGTTTTCCCTCGGGGCGGTGCGCAATTTGATCTTTTTTGCCTTCGCCGCTTACCTGGTTTTCGTGACCAATGCCTTAAGCATTTCCCTGAGGGACATCGTTCCCCTGCGTATCACGGATAAGAAGTTTTTGTATCTCGCCTCGATCTTTGCCAAAGGGCTGCTGGTCGTCTGGCTCATGCAGTTTTTCTTTGCGCTCTCACAAAACGGCTACTTCGATTTTACGACATACGAACGGAAGAGCGAGTTTGGCGGGATCGCCCAGCGGTCTTACCCGAACAGGGCGGTTGATTTTTTGGTCGAGAATAAAGTGAGCGGCAATTTTTTCAATGATTTCAACAGCGGGGCTTATCTGGTCGGCCGCTGTTTTCCCGCCATCAAGGTTTTTATCGACGGGCGCACCGAGGTCTACGGCCCGAAATTTTTCAAGTACTACCAGGACCTCTGGGAGTTTGACAACGCCGATAAGTTTGAGGAGATGCTTGAGCGTTTCAACATCACCGGAGCCCTGCTCAATTCCGTGCAGCAGCCCATTCCCAAAAACGTCCTGAATGCGCTTTATAAGTCCAAAGAATGGGTCCCGGTCTATTTTGACGACGACGCGATCATTTTTTTAAAAGATGTCCCGCAGAACCGGGAGATCATCAGCCGTCACCGCATTGACCTTGCCCGTTGGGAGGCCAGGGAAATGGACCTTTATCGCCTGGGGTCGATGAAGGTGACGCCTTATCCCAATATCAACAGGGCGTATACGCTGGAATCGATGGGCCTGGATCAACCGGCCATCGCCGAGGCGCAGGCGGCCCTGAAGGTGGCGCCGCATTACAACGAGCCGTACAAGGTCATGGGAAAGATTTACGGACGGACAAAGGATTTTCAAAAGGCCTTCGAGAATTTCCGGATTGCGGTGACCCTGGCGCCGATGGACAAAAATTCCCGCGATAATCTGGCCCTGGCCTATTATGATCTGGGGCAATACCAGTACGCCGTCGATCAGTACGATAAAATCATCACCCTCTGGCCTGAGGATCCCAAGGCCTACTTAAAGCTCAGCAAGGTGTACCTGAAACTCAAGAAATATTCCCGG
Source organism: uncultured Planctomycetales bacterium (assembly GCA_964361085.1). Classification (GTDB taxonomy): domain Bacteria; phylum Omnitrophota; class Gorgyraeia; order Zapsychrales; family JANLHA01; genus CAYHZK01. Next base: position 3,996 of record CAYHZK010000117.1, on the reverse strand, counting down.
GCCATGGAGAATGCCCGGAAAGGGTATACCATGAACCCCAAAGCGGGAGACGACATCATTGTCCTGGGGGATATGTTGAAGGATGAGGGTGTTTATGACAAGGCCAGGGAATTTTATGAGTTGACGCTGAATTCGGCCTCTCATAAAGACGACGGGTATTTGAAGCTCGGCGTTGTCGCGATGGCGCAGGGAGACAAGAATAAGGCTGTTGAACTTTTGAATCAGGGATTGAAAGCCAATCCGGAGAACAAGGACATCCGGGAAAAGTTGAAAGAACTGGGTGCCGGGCAGGCCCCGTGACCGGGCCGGCGATTTTTATCGTGAGCGTAAAAGGAAGGATGTCATGCGCGAGGTTTTAACCTTCATTATGGCCGGAGGGAAGGGGGAGCGGTTAAACCCCTTGACCCGCGACAGGGCCAAACCGGCCGTGCCGTTCGGCGGGATCTACCGGATCGTGGATTTCACTTTGAGCAATTGCATCAACTCGGGCCTGAGGCGGATTTACGTCCTGATCCAGTATAAATCGTTCTCGCTTCAGAAACACCTCCTGGCGGGCTGGGATGTCGTGTCAAGCCAGCTGGGCGAGTTTATCGACGTGATCCCTCCGCAGCAGCGGATCAGCTCCGACTGGTATCGCGGGACGGCCGACGCGATTCACCAAAACGTCTATGCCATTCACGATCATAACCCGGAGCTGATTTTAATCCTGGCGGGTGATCACATTTATAAAATGAATTACAAAAAGATGATCGAGTATCATCAGGAGCGGGGGGCCGATATGACGGTCTCCTGCATCCCCATGCCTGTCGACACGGCCTCAGGCTTCGGCGTCATCGAGGTGGATCAGGATAATCTTGTCCGCGGCTTTCAGGAAAAACCCCAGGCGCCGAAGACGATTCCCGGCGATCCGGGCAGGATTTTTGCCTCGATGGGAATTTATCTTTTCAAAACCGAGGCGCTCTTAGAGGAGTTGGAGGTTGACGCCCGGAACATGCTTTCCGAACACGATTTCGGGAAAAATGTGATCCCGCAGATGTTGAAAAATAAACGCAAAATCCTGGTCCATAATTTTGTGGATGAAAATAATGAGCCGCGGTACTGGCGGGACATCGGGACGCGCGACGCCTATTATCAGGCGAACATGGATCTGGTGAAACCCAATCCGGAGTTTAACCTGTACGACAAGCAATGGCCGGTCCGAACCTATCACTCGCAATATCCGCCGATCAAAATCGCCAATGCCGTCGGCGAAACCGGCGAGGTGATCCCCGGGGCGATCGTGGACTCGCTGATCGCGGGCGGATGCATTATTCACGGCGCCGAGGTCAGGCGCTCCGTCCTGTCGCCCAGCGTTCGCGTTGAACGGTCCGCCTCGGTCGTCAACTCGGTTGTCATGGAGGGGGTCGTTATCGGCGAGCACGCCAAAATCCAGAACGCCATTATCGATAAGGAAGTGATGATCCCGCCGCACGCCTCCATCGGCTATGATCTGGAATTGGACCGCAAGCGGTTTGATGTGACGACGTCGGGGATTGTGATTGTGGCCAAGAAACTGGCGATTAAATAAATTTATATCGTCGCTCGTGAAGCGCGCCACGTGAAGCGTTTTGAAATCAATCTGAAGATGCGCTTCACGCTAAAAGAGGAACCTCTTATGATTGTTCAGCCTAAGATTCGGGGATTCATTTGTACGACGGCTCATCCCGCCGGATGCGCTGCCAATGTTCAGGAACAGATTCAGTACCTTCGAAAACAAAAATTTGTTGTCCCGGGACCCAAAAATGTTTTGGTCATCGGCGCTTCGACGGGGTACGGGCTTTCGTCCCGGATTGTCGCGGCGTTCGGGTACGGTGCCGCGACCGTCGGTGTCTTTTTTGAAAAGGAAGCGGAAAATAAAAGGACCGCGACCGCGGGCTGGTACAATTCCCTGGCCTTTGACCGCAAAGCTAAACAGGCGGGTCTCTACAGTAAAAATATCAACGGCGACGCTTTTTCCGACCAGGTCAAAGATGAAACCGTCGCGGCCATCAAAAAAGATATGGGCTTAGTCGACCTTGTGATCTACAGCCTGGCCTCTCCCCGCCGGACGCATCCTAAAACAGGAAAACTTTCCAAATCGACCCTCAAACCCGTGGGGGCCCCTTATACCAACAAATCCATGGATTTTGAAAAGGATCAGGTTGTGACGGTCACGCTGCCGCCGGCGACGCCCGAGGATGTCGAACAGACGGTCGCGGTCATGGGCGGGGAGGACTGGGAGATGTGGATCGAGGCCCTGGAAAAGGCCAAGGTCCTGGCGCCTGAAGCCATGACCGTCGCCTATTCGTATGTGGGGCCGGCGGTCACCACACCGGTCTATCGCAACGGCACGATCGGAGCCGCCAAGGATCATCTGGAGGCGACCGCGAAAAAACTTGATCAGCGATTGCGGCAGCGGGGAGGCCGCGCCCTGATTTCGGTCAATAAAGCCCTGGTGACCCAATCCAGCTCGGCGATTCCCTTCATCCCGCTCTATTTCATCATCCTCACGAAGGTGATGAAACAGAAGGGCATTCACGAAGAGTGCATTCACCAGATGACCCGTCTTTTCAGGGAACGGCTTTATTCCGGCGGGCCAATCCCCGTCGATGAGGAAGGCCGTGTCCGCATCGACGACCTAGAGATGCGAGAGGATGTCCAGGCTGAGGTCGCGCAGTTCTGGCAAGACATTTCCAACGATAACCTCCGCACGATTACGGATCTTCAGGGGTACCACGAGGATTTCCTGAAATTGTTCGGGTTCAGCGTTCTGGGTGTGGACTATAATGCGGATGTGGAGATATAGGGCGTTCGCAGGGGAAAATTAGAACTTGTTTTTTAACGCCTCGACGTCTGCCGTCATTTCTGCCAAAATTTTATCCTGCTGTTCGATCTCATCCTGCTGGTCTTTAACCACCGCCGTCAAAACTGCAATGAGATCCATCGGGCTTAACCCCTTGCGGTCCTGACTCGCCACGAGATCCGGCACGTCCTCGGCGATGAACCCGGCGTGCTGTTCTTTTTTATTGATTTTATAATTGTAAACGACCGGCTGGAGGTCCTGGAACGCGGCCTGAGCCTCGGAGGGGTTAAGGGGGACAAGATTTTCTTTCAGCCCGGCGCTGGAGAGGACATCCCATGTCCCGGTGTTTGAAAGGTGCGCGCCGTTGGCCTGCGGGCCAAAATGGAGCGGGTGCGCCGGATAGGGCTCGCCGATCCCGATTTTGCCGGTAGTACTAATGACCATAACATCCCCGCGGGTGCTTGACGACGTGCTCGTTAAGGCCAGCGCTTCGTCCGAAGGTTGCTCGGCATTGATTTCCAGGAGCGCGGCCGGTGTTGTATCGCGGATTCCGACACGGCCGGAATAGATCAGGAATGTGTCCGGAGACGCGTCGAATGAAACGGGAACGGTCGAATATCCCCAGGCAAAGGTCTGGTCGGACGCGCTTGCGATCTTGATGTTCCGTCCGCTGGCCCACGAATAGTCTCCGTTGACAATATTGGCCTTGCCTCCCGAAATCGCGGATTCGAACCCGGTCACGCCGTCGCAGCTGACGGAATTGCTTTCGCCTCCGGTGACGAAGGACCCTTCGCTCTGAACATCGTTCCATCGCCCGCCGGAGACGGTCGAATAGCTCCCGCTGGCGTACCCGGACTTGCCCCCGGCGATTGTGGCATAGGCCCCGTAGACCGTATTCCAATATCCGCCGCCGATGGTGGCATAGTTGGCATGAGCGCCGTTGGTGGTCCCGCCGCCGATCGTGGCGTAGTTGGCGTCGGCTTCATTTTCATGGCCGCCGCCGACCGTTGCGTAGGCCCCGAAGGCAATATTTCCATAACCACCGCCGATGGAAGAATAGTCGCCGTTGGCCTGATGATAGCGCCCGCCGGAGACGGTCGAATAGTTTCCGACGGTTGTTGTGGGCGTGCACGAGTTGAAGCTGGCTTCATTATTATGCTCTCCTCCGGCCACGG
>CAYHZK010000116.1:0-7412 GCA_964361085.1 uncultured Planctomycetales bacterium | reverse complement strand
GGGGGCGCCCTCGAGCGGTGCAAATTGCCCCGGGCAGACAGGTGCCTCCGAGAGGAAAAGTTTCGGATAACTCCTACGTCATTCCGGCCAGACGGATCGCGGCCTGCATGATCAGATTGGTATAAATCCCGGCAACGACATCATCCATCATCACGCCCGTACCACCGGGCCGCTGTTCCAGACGGTCCGCGGGATAAATCTTGAACATATCGAAGGCCCTGAAAACAAAAAACGCCGTCACCAGCACCGCCGGCGTCCCCGGCAGCATAAAAAAAGCGATCATGGCCCCCGCGACCTCATCGATGACGACGCACGGCGGATCTTTTTCTTCCATGATCCGTTCCATCCGGCCGCCGGTCACAAACCCCAGCGCCGTGACCGCGGCCAAGAGCGCCAAATAAATCCACATCGGCCCGCGCGAAAGTCCGGCCAGCAAGGCCCCGATAATGCTGGCAAGGCTTCCCGCCGCACAAGGAACGAATCCAAGATAAAAAAATGTGGCGATGAATTTTGTCAGACGATCGGGCACAGGACAAATTTCTTAAAAAAGACGGAACAAAAACACATTACGGTTATTCCAAAAATACGTGAACCCCGAAAAAAGAACCAGAGCAACGGTCAACCCCATCAAGACATTGATCCCCAACAAAAACTGATAGGCGTTCTGAGACGGCATCCCGGCCTCAGCAAGCATCAGGTAAACCAGAGTGACAAGAATAACGCCGATCTGCAAGACTGTTTTATATTTCCCCGCCCGTTCGGCGGCGATGACCCGCCCGCGACGCATGGCCCAAAGCCGCGAAAGGGTCACAATCACCTCGCGGGCCAGGATCACATAAAACATCCACCCGGCAATGATATGCAACTGGACAAAAATAAAAAAAGCGGCCAGGACAAGGAATTTATCCGCGATGGGATCCATGATCTTGCCGAAATCCGTGATCAGGTGATGTTTTTTGGCCAGATACCCGTCGAAATAATCCGTCAGCGCCGCCAGGATAAAAACAACCGTGGCCATCAGCGTTGACGTCAAATCCCCCCGCAGAATAAAGACAACAAAACACCCCGCCAGAATAAACCTCAAAATCGTCAGGCAATTCGGCAGATTCATGCCGTGGCCCCCACCAGGTCGTATTCCAAGGCGTCGCTGATTTTCACCGCGACAAAGTCGCCGGGCAGCAATGTTTTGTCTGAATGGACATAAATCAGCCCGTCGACATCCGGGGCGTCGTATTCACTGCGGCCCAGATAAACGCCCTCTGTCCCGCTCTGTTTTTCATCGATCATGACCCGCAGCGTCCGGCCCACAAAATTTTCCTGAATGGATTTTGAAATGTCCCGCTGATCCTTCATCAGGATACCGAGGCGCTTCTTTTTCACGGTCTCCGCCGCCTGTCCGGGCATGTCATACGCCGGTGTCCCTTCTTCCCGGGAATAAACAAAGACGCCCATTTTTTCAAACCGCGTTTCCCGGACATAATCGCGGAGCTCCTGAAAATTCTCCTCCGTTTCTCCCGGAAGTCCGACGATCAATGTGGTTCGCAGGCTCCCCTGCGGGATGCGGGTCCGGATGTTGCGGATCAATTCTTTCGTCCCCGCTGTTGTGATGCCGCGGTTCATGCTCAACAAAAGATTGTCGCTGATATGCTGCAGCGGCATGTCGATGTACTTGCAGATCTTCGGCTCCGATGCCATCACGTCGACGAGTTCCTCGGTGACATGGGCGGGAAAGGCGTACAGCAGGCGGATCCACTGGATATTCTCCGTGACCTTGACCGCCTCCCGCAAAAGACGCGCCAGACTTTTTTCGCGGTACAGATCGACCCCGTAAGCCGTGATGTCCTGGCCGATGATATTGATTTCTTTAACGCCTTTGTTATCGAGCCGTTTGATCTCGTCGAGAACGGATTCCATCGCGCGGGATGAAAATTTGCCTTTGATGCCCGGGATGGCGCAGAAACTGCAGCGGTTGTAACAGCTCTCGCAGATCTTCACATACGCAAAATGTTTCGGCGTCAGATACACTTGATCCGGCACCGAGGTTTTATCGAAGGTCGGGGCGCCGATAACGGCATCAAGCCCGGCAAATTCCTCGACGAGCTCCTTGCCGTAGCGCTGCGCCAGGCATCCTGCCACAATCACCTTTTTGATCTTGCCCCGTTTTTTCAATTCCAAAAGATCGATGATGGTGTCGATGGATTCCTGTTTGGCGTCGGCCACGAAGGAGCAGGTGTTGACGATGACGGTCTCGGCCTTGTCGACCGCGACGATCTGGTGGCCGTTTTTTTTCAAGCGGCCCAGGATTTCTTGCGAATCCACAAGGTTGCGGGCGCAGCCCAAGTTGATCACACCCACCCTCTGCCCCGCCGAGGCGCGTTCCTGATGAAAGTCCCGCATTGTCTTCAAACGATGATCCCGCTTCATAAAAATCCTATCCTTCATCACCCGGCATGAAAAAACGCCTTGGGTTGAAAACCTTAAAACCCCGCGGCGCCGCTGAACCTTCCCTCATCTACTTCTTCACTGATAACCCTTCCGCGGTCACAACCACCCGTCGGGCCCCGCGCTCGGCCCGGCCCAACTGCCCCAGAATCTTGCCGTTGAGCTCAAATTCCAGATTGTTGATGTTCTTGCCCGACAGCTCGATGGTCTTTTCTCCCTCCCACGTCTCGGAGGCCCCTTCCCGCATTGTCGACTGAAACACCAGGACCCCGTCCACCTTCACCTGAAGCCAGCCTGCGCCTTTGGATTTGATTGTCAGGGTTATTTTCTTGGACTGCTCTTTTTTTTCGGACGCGGGAGCAACGGGCGCGGGTTCGACTTTCGCAGATTGTTCCGGCGCAGGAACGGCAGCCTTAACGTCCACGGCAGCGGGTTTCTCCGCAACTTTGGATTTTGGCGTTTTCTCTTTTTGTCGCTTTTCCTTGGCGGAATTCCCGGCCGGATTGCTTTTCACAGGCTCCGTCTTAACGGTTCGCTCTGAACCTTGGGAACGATTGGCCAAAATCCGGGCCGCCGTCCCGCCGACAATCCAGACAAAACCCAGAGCCAGGATGGACGCCCCCGTAGTCAGGATGAACTGTTTTTTCTTCTGCCGCGTCACGAATTCATTGAATTTCAATTTTGTATTTTCGGCCGGCCGGCTGGCCGGATGCAAAGGCGGAGTTGCCGGCAGGGCGTCTTCGATGACCTCCTTGGGATCGACACCGAGGTATTGCGCATACATCTTGACGAACCCTTTAAAATAATACGGGGAAACCATCCGGACCGTATACCCCTCTTCAATCGCCCGCAGGACATCCATCGGAATCTTTGTCATCTCATGGACAGTTTCGACGCTCACCCCTTTCTCCTCGCGTGTCGCTTTGAGCAATTGGGATTTGCGGGGAAGATGATGTCGCTGCGATTTTTCTTCGTCGGACGGGTTCATTTCCTTAAAATCCCTTACTTCTCATTTTTGGAATTCATATTCTTGATCAGCCATTCTTCACGGTCGATCAGGATGTCACGGGGTTTGCTGCCGCAATAAGGGCCCACAATGCCGTTTTGTTCCATGATGTCGATAAGGCGGGCGGCCCTGGCGTATCCCAGTCTCATCCTCCGCTGCAGGATCGTGACGGAGGCCTGATTCGTCTCCAGCACAACGCGCAGCGCCTCGTCATACAAATCGTCCTGTGCCGGCCCTTCGCCGGGGGTGACGGTTTTCTGCGTCAAAATGGTATCGTCATAAACGGGCTGCTGCTGTTTCTTGATAAACTCAATGGCGCGATGGACCTCGTCATCCGTGACAAAACTGCACTGCCCGCGGACCGGCTTGGCATCGCCGGGACGGATGAAAAGCAAGTCCCCTTTACCCAGAAGGTTTTCCGCGCCATTCATATCCAGCACCGTGCGGGAATCGACCTTCGAGGCCACTTTAAAAGAAATTCTCGACGGAAAATTAGCCTTGATGACTCCCGTAATGACATCCACCGACGGACGCTGCGTTGCCAGGATCAGATGAATCCCGACCGCGCGCGAAAGCTGGGCCAGCCGCGTGATCGCGCTTTCAATGGTCTTGGCCGAAACCTGCATCAGGTCCGCCAGCTCATCGATGATAATGACAATGTACGGCAGCTTGTGCCCCTGAGCGTGGTACCCTTTGATATTCCGCACCCCCGCCTTGGACAATGTCTGATAACGCGATTCCATCTCGCCCACCACCCAGTTCAGGGCCGCCGAGGCCTTTGCGGCGTCGGTCACCGCCGGACACAGCATATGGGGGATATCATTGTACTGGGTCAATTCGACCATCTTCGGGTCCACCATCAAAAATTTCACCTCGTCCGGCGAGGCGTTGAAGAGCATCGACATGATGATGCTGTTCACACAGACCGTCTTGCCCGACCCCGTTGTTCCCGCGATCAGCAGATGCGGCATCTCGGCGAGATCCGAGATCAGGGGTTTCCCCGAGATGTCTTTCCCGAGGGCCAGCATCAATTTTGCGCCCGAAGACTGAAAACGGCTTTGCATGAGCACGTCTTTCAGATAAACCGCGGCCGTTGAGCTGTTGGGAACCTCAATCCCCACCCTGTTCTTACCCGGAATGGGGGCGACAATCCGCACCGTCTGCGCCTTCATCGCCAGGGCGATGTCGTCCTGCAATGTCGTGATCTTCTGGACTTTGACGCCGGGGGCCGGCTCCAACTCATAACGGGTGATCACCGGGCCGTGCTCGATGTCCGCAACCCGGGCATTCACATTGAAGTCGGCCAATGTCGACTCCAGAATTTTTGCTCCCTGGGCCAAGTCGCTTTGCAGTCGATTGGTCGACACAACCGGCGGGCTATTCAAGAGCTCCATGCTCGGCAACCGGTATTCTCCGACGATCTTAGGCTCCGGAGAAGCCGCCTGTTGCTCCTGGGGCTTGGCGGTGATGCGAATGTTCGGTTTTGACGATTCTGGAGATTTGGGGTCCCCGGCCGATGAAACGGCAGGGATCTCTTTAACAGGCAGCGAAACCTTGCTCTCCTCGCCGGACTCCCCGTCCTTCTTTTTGCCGAACGAAAAGGCCGGACGGTCTTTCATGACGACGGGAGGGCGCAATCGCAACGGGGGTTTTGCGGGAACCGGTTTTTGCAGCCGGTCTTTCAGGTTTTGCCTGAAATTCGCTGCGGCCGAACGGATCGAGGCGCTGATCTTGAAAACCAAAGGCGACACCAGAAGTTCGCCCGTAATCACAAACGTCAAAACCCCCAGCGCGGAAAGGATGATATACGCTCCCGTCCGCCCGATGTAATTGACGAGAAAATCCGAACAGATAAAACCAATGATCCCCGCGCGCGCGAACCTTGAGGTTTCCAGCTGCGGCCCTGTCATGCTAAAAAGCGAGCTGATCACGCTGAACAAGATTAAAAAGCTGATCAATTTAGAAGCGGTGAACCGGATTTCGCGGGAAGAAAATTTATTCCAGCTCCAGAAAAACAAAAAAACGATGAGAAAATAAGCGCTGTAGCCGAAGACAAAAAATAAAGCGCCGCCGGTATAAGCCCCGACGACGCGGATCAGATTCTGGGCAGGGACATTCGGGTGGGAGATATACCAGGGCAGGTCGTCCGGGACAAAGGAAATCAGGCTGACCAGCAGAATAAGACCGAGGGCCAGAACAATGATTCCCTTGATCTCATTGAGATGTTCCTTTTTCATCAGGAATTCATTCTATCACAAAACCCAGGCTATACCACGGCCTCGGCCTGTTTTTTGCTCAAATTGATCCGGCCCATTTTATCGACCTCAATGAGCTTGACCTTGAACTTGTCGCCGACCTTAACAACCTTGTCGACCTCTTTGACATACGTCGCTGAGAGCTCCGAGACGTGGACGAGTCCTTCCCGGCCGGGAAGGAATTCACAGAAAGCGCCGAAATTCATAATACGCTTGACCGTGGCATCGTAGATTTTTCCAACTTCCGGCGATTCGGTCATGCTGTTGATGATCGCCATGGCTTTTTCAGCGGCCTCTTTCTTGGTTGAGGCGATCAAGACACGGCCGTCGTCTTCAATATCAATGGAAGTGACCCCCGTCTCTTCGATGATCTTCTTGATCACCTTGCCGCCCGGGCCGATGACCTCACCGATCTTTTCCGGACTGATCTGGATCGACACAATCCTCGGCGCATAATCGGAGATCTCCGGACGGGGGCCGGAGATGACCGCGTGCATCTTATCCAAAATCATCAGACGGGCCTCTTTGGCCATCGCCATGGCCTTGGTCAATAACTCGACGCTGATTTTCGAAATTTTCAGGTCGAGCTGGATCCCTGTCACGCCCTTGCGGGTCCCCGCCACTTTAAAATCCATATCCCCAAAATGGTCTTCAATCCCCATGATATCCGTCAAAAGAAGCGCTTTGTCTTCTCCTGTGATGAGGCCGATGGAAATCCCGGCGACGGCGTCTTTGATCGGAACGCCCGCATCCATAAGGGACAAGGTCCCGGCGCAGACCGAGGCCATGCTGGACGAACCATTGGATTCCAAAATCTCCGACACGACACGGATCGTATACGGGAATTCATCTTTGCCGGGCAACACCGGCATCAACGACTTGGCCGCTAAAGCGCCATGCCCGATTTCACGCCGGCCAGGGCCGCGCATGGGCTTCGTTTCCCCGACGCTAAAAGACGGGAAATTATAATGCAGCATAAATTTCTTATAGGACGTCCCTTCGAGGGATTCGATGAGCTGTTCATCCTCGCGGGTCCCCAGAGTGACAACCGCCAAACTCTGCGTCTGCCCGCGGGTGAAAAGACCCGCCCCGTGCGTGCGCGGCAAAACGTTGACCTCGCAGGAAATGGGCCGGATATCGTTCAACCCACGGCCATCGGCGCGGCGCCCCTCCTCAAAAATGAGACGCCGGACCTCCTCGTATTCGATTTGTTCGATGATATGACGAATATCGCTCGACTTGATTTTATCATCCTCATCGCGTTTGCAGGCCTCAAAGACCGACATATCGGCAGTTAAGCTTTCCATCAATTCATGGAGAGCATCCTCGCGGTCTTCCTTTTCGGCAATCTTATAAATCTCACCCAACCTGTTTTTGGAAAGCTCCCGGACTTTGTCAAATAAGGCCTGATTCGCCTCGAAAAGTTTGACCTTGGCCTTTTGGGCTCCAATCTCTTTACGCAATTCATTCTGGATCTCCGCAACCGGGATCACGGCCTTTTGCGCGAACTTCAAAGCCTCGGCGATCTTCTCTTCCGGAACGACGGCGGCCTCGCCTTCAATCATTATCAATCCTTCTGTATGCCCCGCGACCGTGAAATCCAACTGGCACTGAACCCGCTGCTGATAGGTCGGGTTCAAAATCCATTCCCCGTCCAGAAGACCAACCCGCACCGCACCAATCGGCCCCTTAAAAGGGATATCCGAAAC
>CAYHZK010000115.1:0-7475 GCA_964361085.1 uncultured Planctomycetales bacterium | reverse complement strand
GGCGATCCTGGATTGCCGTGGGGGCCAGTTTCCTTTTAATCGCGACCGGGGCCATTTCACCGCAACAGGCGTTGACGGCGATCAATTGGAACGTCATGGGGATTTTTGTCGGCACGCTGGTGATCGTGGACATCCTCCTCGACAGCCGGATGCCGGCGTACCTGGCTGAGCATCTCGTCAACCGCACGAAAAACTCCGCCGGGGCCTTCCTCGCCCTGTGCGGGATGACCGCGGTCATTTCCATGGTTGTTGAAAATGTGGCCACCGTTTTGATCGTGGCTCCCATCGCGATGGCCATGGCAAAAAAGCTAAACATCAATCCCAAACAGCTTATCATCGCGATCGCCGTCTCGAGCAATCTCGAAGGCACGGCGACCCTCATCGGGGACCCGCCCAGCATGCTCTTAGGCGGTTTCGCGAAAATGAATTTTTGGGACTTCTTTTTTTATCAGGGACGGCCCGGCATTTTCTTCGCCGTGCAAATGGGGGCCCTGGCCTCCTTCCTGGTCTTGTACGTTGTGTTCCGAAATCATCGCCAGAAAGTGGAGATCGTCCGGGAAGAAAAAGTCAAATCCTGGATCCCAACATGGCTGTTGATCTTCATGATCGCGGCCCTGGTGGCCTCGTCGCTTTTTGATAAAAAATTTTACTATATGGCGGGGATCATTTGTCTGGTCTTTGGCGTCGCAGCGCTTTTTTGGGACAAATATTTTAACAAGGACGCCTTCAGCAAAACCATCCGTTCGCTGGACTGGGACACCACATTTTTTTTGATGGGAATCTTTATCCTCGTCGGGAGCGTCACCATCAACGGCTGGATTGAGGTCGCCGCGAGTTACCTCTCAGGGGTTGTAGGCAACAATGTCTTTCTGGGCTATGTGGTCTTGGTTACGGGGGCGGTCATTCTTTCGGGATTCATCGACAATGTCCCTTTTTTGGCGGCAATGCTGCCGATTGCCATATCGATGGCGGCGCAATTGAACATCGCCCCTCAGCCCCTTCTCTTTGGTCTGCTCATCGGCGCGAGTTTAGGCGGGAACATCACGCCGATCGGCGCCTCGGCGAATATCGTGGCCTGCGGACTTCTGAAAAAAGAGGGATACAACGTCAGTTGGGGGGATTTCGTTTCAATCGGCCTGCCCTATACGATCGTCGCCACTCTGGCGGCCGCGACTTTTGTCTGGATCGTTTGGGGCCCGGCGGCGCGCTAAAAACACCTCCAGTCAGTTGAGCTCCGCCGGATTTTCATAACGCCAGTGCCAGGGTTCAAACGTGATCCCGGGCTGGCCTTTCGGGTAAGACAGGACGAAACCAAAACGTCCCGCATTCGCAACAAGCCAGCCATATTCTTCCAGGTCTTCAAACAGTTTGGGATTTTCCTCGCCGCTCACCCCGTCGGCGCTGATAAAATCGATCGCCTGTGCCTGCGGGGCGCCATGCTCGCTGTATCCCGGCAACGCCACCCACCGTGTCGTCTCCCGGATCGAATAGTCATGGTTCTTCAGGTAGAAAATAAACAGATACAATTGGTACGCGCTTGACCGGTAACCGGACTCGACATAGAGACGCTTCCCCAGATCGTTTTGCATGGCGTCCATCATTTTCAGATACTGCTGATAAACATCCGGAGGCAGATACTGCGGCGACAGGGTTGCCGGTTTTCCCTGAAGCTGGATCTGCTGATCCTTGAGGACAACAAGGTCTTCTTTCCCTGTCGCCATCCCGCGAAACGGGATGGTCACGCCGAGCTCATCCCCTTTCAAATTCTTAAATTCATCGAGCAAGGCTTTCTCGTCGGTGTTCAAAGGCGCCTCCAATTCTTCGAAGGTGAGTGTTGCCAGGGATTGCGCGGCCTCGCGTTCTTTAATCAACGGCTCCAGTCTTGCCAAAAGATTTTGCACGCGGAGGACATCGCCATCACTCAATTTATCGGCGTTCAACGCGGCAAAGGCCGGTGGGGATAAACTCAGCGTAAAACCGACGACCAGAAATAGCCAGTGTTTCCTCCCCATCCCATCCTCCCATCTTAAAGGTTAATCTGCGCAACTTCAATTCTGAGAATCCGGAGAGCCATCCTCAGTCAAAGACCACTGTTTTATGACCGTAGGTGAGGATTTTTCGTTCCAGATACCAGCGCACACCGCGGCTTAGGACAATCTTCTCGAGATCCTGGCCTTTGCGCTTCAAATCCCGAACCGAATCGCGGTGACTGATGCGGGTTGTATCCTGCTCGATGATCGGCCCCTCGTCCAGACGGGCGACGACAAAATGGCTGGTCGCGCCGATGATCTTAACGCCTTTGCGATAGGCCTGGTCGTAAGGGCTCTTCCCCGCAAAGGCCGGCAAAAATGAATGATGAATGTTAATGATACGGTTTTTAAACCGTTTCGCAAAGCGCGGACTTAAAATCTGGTGATACCGCGCCAGCACAATGAGCTCAATGTTCTCCTGCTCTAAAATATCAAGCTGACCCTGTTCCTGCTGCAATTTGTTTTCAGGGGTCATAGCATATTCGGCAAATCTGATCTCAAACTGTTCGGCCAGAACGCGGGCCTGCGGATGATTGCTGATGATAAGCGGGATTTCACAGGCGAGCTGTCCCCCCTTCTGCCGGAGAAGCAAATCATGCAGGCAGTGGAGATGTTGTGAGACAAAGATGGCGACACGAGGCCGCTCATCGGTAAAATACAATTCCCACGTCATGGCAAATTGTTTCGCGAGCGGCTCGAAACTGTTCGAAATCTCTTTCCTCGGGATCGCAAAACTTTCCAAAGACCATTCGATCCGCATAAAGAAAGTATTGGTTTGCTCATCAATATGCTGGTCGGCATTCACAATGTTGCCGTTATTGTTAAAGATATACGATGTCACCGACGCGGTAATCCCTTTACGGTCGGGGCAGGAAATCAAAAGGATGGCGTGATCCATGAAGGCGTTCCTTGACTTTTTCAGATCATTTTTCATGGTCATAAAACATATTCAGCCCTGGCGAAGAGCTTTGGGATAAAAATCTTCCGCCGCCACACGCCGCGACCTGCATTCACCCGGGGCATCACATCCACAGTGATTTCAAAAGCATGACAATGCCCGCGACCATCATGACCGCGCCTGACAGTTTTGCCCCTTTGTCCCCCAGCGGCAGAACTTTCTCAAGCAAAACAAAAATGGTGATGGCCGCGATCCACATGATGTTCATGACCCCGCCGACAAAAAGCAGCAGCATCAGGACCCAGCAGCAACCGACACAAAAAATGCCGTGGGACATCCCCATGATGAACGCGCCGGCGGGACCCGGCCGCCAATGCGTGGAAATGAAATGGAACGGCGAACGGCAATGTTTCAGACAACTGTCCTTGACCGGCAGCCACTGATAAACACCGGCTGCCATCAGCAGGCCTGCACCAAACTTAGGGCTGTCTGCGACCATCATCGGCGATAACAAAGCGGCCCGATCCAATTGCCATTGCGCGAGGGTAACCAGCAAACTGAATACGGTCCACATGAAAATGTAGCCCGCTGCAAACGCCCCGGTTGATGCCATCGGCATTCCTTCCTTTTTTGCCTTTCTGGCGACGGCGGCATAGATCAGGATCATGGGCGCGGCCGACGGAACCATCATCCCCACCATCATAATCGCCCACATCAAGAACATCATCCAAAAGTAAGAAACGTCCCAGCTCTGAATCTGCATGGATGCCATGCAGAGGGATTCGGGACTTGACATCTCCCGGGCCATGATCACGAGATACACCCAGGACAGGATCGTCACCCCCGTCAGCGAGGCGGAAATCACAACGAGGTCGCGTCTGGGTAAATTATTGACGAGATGCATTGTTCACAAAGGCCGGTTGCGCATCGCGAATCACCCCGTCCTGGTTCATGTTGAGATAACAAAATTGGCCGTAACTGTTGGAAAGCCCCAATTGGAGGCCGGCAGTGACCCTGGTGTTTCCGGATCCCACTTCGGCGTACGTGTATTCAAACCCTCCGGGCAGATGAATGCCCTTTCGATCTTCCTGGCCGCTGAACGGGTTGATCAACGGTTCGCCACGGGACTCCACCAACCCGTCGATGCGGGTGTGGGCGCGGCGGGCTTCGATGTCAATGTCCATCGTGATGGGGGCGTAAAGCGTTTCCAGGCATTCGGAAACCGTGCTGTTGAAGACATAAAAATGGGTCGTGCCCGGCGCTGTCGATTCGCCGTGGGCAATCTTTCTTATGGCCTCGCGCTGCGCTTTATCGGCGCGCTCGTCGACGATGAACTGCGAACGGCCGTTACCGTCGGCGATCTGCCCCGGCCATTTGAAAATGCCGACAAATTTAAGGCCGTCCAGTTTTGTGTCGTTGAAATGCCCCTTTTCAATCAAGATACTGCCAATGGCTTCGCAAAATCCATGCGTCGCGGGGGCGTTAAACTGGCAGGGGCAACCATAAGCACAGTTGCAGTTTGAAAACTCTCTGGCGCGGATCATCCATTTGTCTTGCATGTTTCCCTCCCATGTTAAAAGTCAACCGATTCTACTCGACTGCTCCTATGTTTGCTCATTCTAGAAATTTTATGCCTTCTGACTTCCTTCAAGGAGTCTTTCATCGCCCTCTTTTATTGAATCCGGCAATCCGTTTCCTTTTCCAGCCGGCCCAAGAGACGCAGCAGGCCGTCTAAAATTGTCAAAGGGTGCGGCGGGCATCCGGGGACGTACAGATCGACGGGGATCAGGCCGTCAACGCCGTCGCGGACTTCTCTCCCGCCTTGAAACGGGCCGCCGCTGATGGCACACGCCCCGACGGCGATAACGATTTTGGGATGCGGGACCGCTTCATAAGTTTTCCGCAGGGCCAGCTCCATATTCTTTGTCACCGGGCCCGTGATCATGAGGCCGTCCGCGTGCCGGGGCGAGGCGACAAACTGGATCCCGAAACGGGACAAATCAAAAACGATATTGCCCGCCGCCTGGATTTCGGCGTCGCAGCCGTTGCAGCTGCCCGCGCAGACCTCCCGCAATTTAAGCGACCGCCCAAAAATCCTTCGCGTCTTTTCATGGAGGGCCGCCGCGAGCCTGACTCCGTCGCCCCTGAGGAGCAAATCTTCCTTTTTAGAAACAGCCATGCGGTGATCCCGCGAGTAAGTCAGCATCCCCGCCGCAGCAAGGTCCTCATTGAAAAGACATTTCCCCATGTCGACAGCGGGAGGCTTCCCGGGAGAGAGGACTCCCAGAGGGTCTTTCGTTTTGTCGACGGGTAAAATTTCCGGGGGCGTGACCACCGGCCGGCCCCGGAACCTCGCTGGAAAATCGGGAACGTCTTCCGGATACGACAATGTCCGGAATCCCTGCTGCAGCCGGTTAACAATGATCTTCCACATCAGAGCCCCCCCTTTGAAACAGTTCCGCCTTATAAATCATGCCCCGCGTAAGACAAGTTAAAACTTTTATTGCAAAGCGGGAAGTCCGAAATTTGAGCCCCGCGGACGGCCGTGCCAAGGGCCGTCCAGTTGTTGAAAGACGGATCCTTAATCTTATACCTCGTGATCCGCGAATCCTGATCTGTCATGGCCACATGAACGATTTCTCCCCGCCACCCTTCGGTCATGGCAACCGCCATCCGGTTCGGCTTCAAGGCGCGGCAAGGGCTCAAAAGATCGCCCGCCGGCAATTCATTTAAAACATCCAAAAGAAATTCCAGAGACCGCTGCGATTCCAGCCGGCGGATGAGGGCGCGGGCATACACGTCTCCCGACGGAACTGTGGACATCGGGATATGATAAAAGCGATACATCCCGGAGGCGTAATCCGTGCGGACATCGATGGCGCGTCCCGAGGCGCGCGCCGTTGGTCCGACGAGCCCCAATTCCCGGGCGGTCTCACCGGAGACGGGTCCTGTCCCCTCAAGCCGGGACAAAACGGATTCTGTGGTAAAAAAAAGGTCGGACACGCGCTTGAAATCTTTCTGGGCCGTCAGGAGACGCTCCCGAAAATCATCGATCATCGCCCTGTCCAGATCAAACAAGACCCCGCCGGGCCGGCACAGGCTTCGTCCGTAACGGTTCCCGCTCAACGCCATCAACAGATTCAAAAATTCGCCCCGCAGCCGGCCAAAATACGCCGCCGTCGGCAAAAACCCGATATCCGTTCCCAGGGCCCCCAAGTCGCCCGCGTGGTTGGAAAGCCTTTCCAGTTCGAGGGCGATGGCCCTGATCGCCTCGGCCCGCGGAGAGACCTCCGTTTCGCTCAACGACTCCATGAGATTGCAATAGGCGACGGCATGTCCCATCACGGTGTCTCCGGCGATGGACTCAGCCAAAAGGACGGCCCGATCGTCCGGGACGTCCGTCATCATGACCTCGATCCCACGGTGCTGATAACCGAGCTGGATTTCAAGATTCAAGACCTCCTCGCCCAGGCACTGAAACCGGAAATGTCCCGGCTCAATGATGCCGGCATGAACAGGACCGACAGCCACGTCATGCGCTTCCGCGCCCAGCGTGCGGTAAAACGGATAACCGCCCGGGATGGACCTTACATCAACCTCCGGCCACACGTCGGCGGCGTTACGATAATTCCTATGATAACGCACCGGCTTCAGCCAGGGATGCCCGACGGGCACGATGGCAAACTGTTCGGCGATCTCCCGTTCAAACAGATGGGCCTGCGCCAACTCTGGCGTCAGCGACGGGAACGACGCCATCTCGGCGGCGACGCGCATCGAAAAAACGGAAAGCCTCCCCTCATCATCGTTCCCCAGCATCGCAAAAATCCTGATCGAACCGCCGTCATCCCGTCCCGCAAAAAGATTAACGAGTCTGGTCCCCCGCGAACAGGCCTCCAGAATCTCGCGGCGAAAACGCTCTTCATCCCACAGCGGGACAGAATCCCGTTCCCAGCTTTCCGTATTGCGCACGCAGAATTCGTGTTGTCTCAATTGCCTGTTCTCCCAACATGGGTTACCACTTAAAAACATTATTCGACGATGACTGGCAGAAGACGGCTCGCGTCGTCGAGCAAACTGTAGAGCGCGTCCGGCACAAAGACCCCCGTAAAAACCAGCAAAACCGTCAAGATCACAAGGGGCATTGTCATGAATAAATTTTCCTTTTTAACATCATCGTTTCGGACGTCCCCCGGCGGCTCGCCTAAGGCCATGCTCAGTATCCCCTTCGAGAACCCCCAAAAGATCACGGACAACAGAAAAAAATAAAACGCGACGACATCATATCGTTGAGCGGACAAGGCCTCCCGCAAGATCAACAGCTCGCTGTAAAAAATCCCGAACGGCGGGAACCCTGCGATCACAACCATGCCGAAGATTAAAAACGCCCCGGTCACCGGAAGCCGGTGGACAACGCCTTGAATATTGGCAACTTTTTTAGTCCGAAAATTCTGATGCAGGTTCCCGGCGACACAAAACATCAACCCCTTCGCGAAGGCATTGTTGATAAGATGAAAAAGCCCGGCCATCTTTTCGTAACCGGAAAGTAG
>CAYHZK010000114.1:0-7480 GCA_964361085.1 uncultured Planctomycetales bacterium | reverse complement strand
AAGCCTGATCGCCGCTTTTCTTTTCGCGACGCTGATCACATGGAATTCTCACTTTAAAGAATACTTTCAGGCGGACACCGTGGATATCCACAAATTTCCCAAACAAATGGGCACATGGACCGCGTCCGAGTTGACCATCAGCGAGGAAGAATATGCCATTTTGGAAACACGCAACGTCTTCGCCCGCCGATACACCGACGAAACGGGACGGACGGTCGACCTTCTCATTGTCTATTCGCAGCACAATCGCAAGGTTTCGCATCCCCCGGAGATTTGCTACACAGGAGGGGGGATCACGATTCTCAGCAACTTGCCGGCCGAGGTGAAGGTTGCGACCCCGCCGGGCCTTATCCGGGCCAACAAACTTTTACTGGAGAAAAAAAAGACACAGCACCTTTCCTATTATTGGTTTAAGGTCGGCAACACATTCACCTCAAATTACTGGAAACAGCAGCTTCTCATCGTAACAAAGACGTTGTTGGGACAACCGTCCAGCAGCGCGCTCATCCGCGTCTCATCGGGGATCCAAAATGGTGAACAAAAAACCACGGAGCAAAATATCAGTGATTTCATCCGCGCGATCACCCCGCAGATTCCTCAATATTTACCTTAAGCAACCTTATCTAAGTTCCCAACTTTCAATACGTTAAACATTACTCAATGGTGTGATGCTTGACTGCAACATGATGTTTATCTTTGTCAACACTGGATGCGGGTGGGTTGTCAGGATATGTCCTGGTATGTCCTACTAAAACAGGCCAAGAGGATTAACATTTAATTTGTAACTACTTGTTATACATTAAGATGCATACTATCTATTTACTCCTCGCGCTGAATCATGTTGGCACGCTACTTGCTATGTCCTAGGGCAAGGACAATAATTTTATCAAAGCACACACTCGCTAAAAATGAAACGAAATTCTCCAACACTCAAATTTACAGTTTTCTGGCTGATCTTCGCCGCCGTCATGGCAACCATAAATGTGTCCTGGGCCGCGCTGACGATTTTTGACACGGACCGGTCTGAATTGCAATCACCCATGGTTGAGCCGGTCAACGATGATAGCGTTGCCGCCCCAAAAACCCGCGCCCCTGAACCCTCAACGCTGGCGCTTCTTGGCAGCGGGATCATCGGCATGATGATCAGCTTTGTTCGCAACACCTATTACGCGGCCAAACGATTTTTTGACATCCTGTCCGCGATCCTGGCCATGATCCTTTTATCGCCACTCTTCCTTTTTACAGCGATCTTGATCAAGCTCACCTCAAAAGGACCGGTTATTTTCAAGCAGGTCCGCGTCGGTAAAGACGGCAAACTTTTTGAAATTTATAAATTCAGGACAATGCGCGTGGACGCCGAAAAGCACACGGGTCCCGTGTGGGCCAAAGAAAACGACCCCCGCTTAATCCCCGTCGGAAAATTTTTGCGCAGGGCGCACATTGACGAAATCCCTCAATTCGTGAATGTTCTCAAAGGCGACATGAGCTTGATCGGGCCGAGACCCGAAAGACCTGTTTTCGTTGAGCAATTCAAAAAAGAAATACCGGATTACGAAAAACGGTTGACCGTTAAACCGGGGATCACCGGTCTCGCCCAGGTCTGGCACAAATATGATGAAAGCATCGAAGACGTTCATAAAAAAATCAAATATGACGTTTTATATATAAAAAAGTTGTGCTTCCTGACCGACTTGCGTATCCTGTGGCGAACGGTGCGCGTTGTTTTTACAGGAGAGGGAGCGCATTAGTCGCAGCAGTTAACATAGTCTAATCTCCAGAAAAGGAATAACGATCTATGACGAAGGCAATCACAATCTTATCAATAACGGCATTACTTTCCATCTGCGGCAGCGCAGACCTTTGGGCGCAGCCGTTTTCCGGCTTTATGAGCGCCGACGGTTACGACGCAACACCGGACGCCATTCCTACCCCGAGAGATAATAACGATAACTTAGGCGGATCTCCTGATCCCGCCGATATCAATGACGCGATCAATCTGCTATTAGGGGCATCCTATACCCGCAACAGCGACGTCGATTTTCTCAGACACACCGGCCCCGATGCCATTTGGACCGACTTGAGTTCACTGGAAAATGACGGGACATATGTTTTTATCAGCCTGACGGCAGCGAATAAAAATACGCTCAGAGTCTATGATGTGACCAATCCGGGGGTAAAACTTGGCATCTTAGGCCCGCTGTCCGGATTCGGTTATACCGGAGACGGGACCATCGGCGATCCTTTCTTGGGCGCCTTTTCCCCGCTGGCTTCCGGGACAAACTTTGGATGGAATTTGAAAAGCGACCCTGCTGTCGGAGCTGATCTGTTTTGGGATTCTAATCCGGTCTTTAATACCGATAAACTGGATCACATGTTAACCTATAAAGTTTTTGGCCTGACCGGGAAATCCGTTTATATTGATACCGGCAGCGGGGCTTCTTTGTATACCTTTAAACAGCCATTTTTGCTGGCGTTTGAAGATAAACCCTTCAATCCTTCAACCGGAAGAATCGGGGACGAGGATTACGATGATTCGATTTTTCTCGTGGATCGGGTGGCGCCGGTGCCTGAGCCTATGACCATGGCTTTACTGGGCAGCGGGTTGGTTGGTTTAGCAAGGTTACGGCAGCGACAGAGAATCTAAGCCAAACGATTCTCGACATTTTTTCTGAGGGAAGGAGGTTCTTAGTTTTACGCATAACTAAGTCAAAAAAATAAACTCGTGATTAACAAAAACTTACTATTTTCTTCAATCATGATGCTTTTTTTGTCGGGATGTCTTAGTGGTGGCGGGAGCAGCTCGGGAACAGCAGCGCAAAGCCTGGCTTTCCTGGATTCTCCTCCGAGTCTTTCTGAAATCGCAGAAGCACAGCAATCGTTATTCATCCAACAAGAGGAAGATTCTCTTGAGAATACTGGGGATACCGTCATTGAAGACGACGATACCGTTGCCCGCATTCACAATCCTGAACCAGCAACACTCTTGCTCTGGGGAAGCGCGGCAGCCGCAATTGGGTTATCCAAGAGGAGACGACGATCATAGAATCAAAAATATCCCCGCGATAAGGATATCTTTTCGATTCCGTGAGCTGGTTAGCCTCATGCGTTTTAGAGAGTTTTCAAAATAAGACAGGTGGACATTCTCACCTGTCTTATTTTTTAAAATGTTGTATAGAAGCAAAAATTTATTCGCTTCCGTGATTGACAGGCTTGGCGATGCCATGTTAGAATGGCACCCGAATTCATTGGGAAACCTAACATTTACAATAATTTCCACAGAATCCTGAAAAATGTCTGATTCCACTTTTTCCAAAAATCCCATCTCGCTGTTACGCTCAGCCGTTAACACGCTGGTAACAAATCCCGTGATTTTGTATCCCATCATGATGATTGCATTTGTCGAATTTTTGCTGCTTGAAATCTTGTTTTTTGCCCCTCGATATCCCCTGTCACTGGTCCTGGGGCCCATCATCAGCCGCCTGGCCGGCGAATCCTACCTTCATTATCCGCTCAATTTTCTGGTCATGAACAAATGGTTTCACGCCCTCAAGATACCGCTTTACATCTTCATCAGCAGCTATTTTCTAGGGGTTGCCATTGCCATCATCCACCGTATTAACAGCGACCAGCCGGTCAATCTTAAAGAAATTTTCAGGGAAGTCCGGAGGGTTTATCTCCATTTGCTGGTCGCCTCCGTGATTATCATCGGCGTCGTCTACGGACTTTCTTACCTCTACGAAGCCATCCTGATGAAACGCGCCTTAGTCATCCGGTCCACCAAGGGCATTTTCTTCATCCTAAAACAGGTTGTCCTCTATGGGGCTCCTTACTTCAAACTTATCTTGACCGTCTTTGTCACGTCTTTGTTCGCATTTGTTGCGCCCGCAATTGTCATTGATAAAAAGAAGGTGTTCACCGCGATTTTTAAAAATTTCAAAGTTTTGTGGGGGTCTTTCTGGTTCATTTTTAGCGTCCTGATCGTGCCGGTGCTGCTCTACATCCCGTTGCTTTTATTAAAGACAAACAGCGCCCGGTTAGGGGAGATCCTGGTTCCAGAGGTGCTTGGCATCCTCGCGATCGCCGATGTCTTTTTCGGCCTTTTTATCGACGCCGTTCATATCACAGCCATAACCATGTATTACCTTTGGAAAAAAGAATCGCAATGAAACGCACCCTCACCATCTTATTTGGGCTTCTGCTCGGAATTTTCCTCATCCTGTCATTCCTTGACAAAAGCGACTACCCTCTGGAAAAACGCTTGTGGCGTTTAAAGAAACAACTGACGCAGATCGCGCGAGACCCCAAGGCTGTTCCGGACCAAAAATTCGAAGACCTTGCCTCTCGGTACAAAAGGCTGCTCAAGCAGTACCCGGACTCAAAACTGCTTCCGGGAATTTATTTCGAGATCGGCAATATCTATGCCTTAAAAAAAGATTACGCCAAGTCCCGAGAAAGTTTACAGGAAGTTCTCGTGCGATACGCCGAGAACAAAGAACTCTGCGCGACAACATGGCTGGTGATCGGCAGCAGCTATGAAGCCGAGGAAAACCTCACTGAAGCCCTCAAGGCCTACCAGAAAATCCGGTCGGATTACACGCTGACGGAAAAAGGACTCAACATGCCGCTTTACATCGCGAATTTTTATATGCGCCACGAACGGCCGAAGGAGCGGGATAATACGCTGCGCGAGGCGGTCACATTTTATAAGAAAACAGCGAGGGAGAACCCAAAAGTGTCGATCGGATTCAATGCCTTGCGATTGTTGTCGACGACCTATCTGATCATGAAGGATGCGAAATCAGCTGTCGACACCATGGAGCAAATCCTCCTGGACTATGCCGACAGCGATTTTTTGAATGTTGCCCGTGTCGACATTATTACAAAATCCATCAATACCATCTCGGCGGTGCAGCTCAAAAGCCTGGATATTCCCATCGGCATTTACCAGAAGTTCATCGAGCAATATCCTAATCATCGCATAAATCCTTATTTTACGCAGATGATTAAAGCGCTTCAGGCGCTCAAGGAAAAAAACGTCTCAATCAAACCGCAAAGCCAGCCATGACCAGGGCCTCGCTTGAACAGTCGCTGGGAGACAAGAATCTCCCTGAATTGTTCCGGACCGTCGGCGATATTTGTTCCATCGTCAGCACGGTGGCGACGACGCGCCAATTGCTGGAAATATCGCTCAAACAAACGCTGGAATTGTTTGCCGCAGAGCGGGGATCCATTTTTATTCTTGACGAAAACGGCCGCGACCTGATCTTAAAAATTGCCCAGGGCATGAAGCTCCAGGAAGAACAGCAGATGGTCAAAAAGCTTGGGGAGGGGGTCGTCGGACGCGTGGCCATCGACAAAAAACCTATTTTTGTCGATGACATCACTCAGGATGACCGCTTTAAAAATTACAAAGCCCGCGTCAGCTACAAAACACCGTCCTTCATCTGCGCCCCGCTTTTGATCAAGGATAAGCTCATTGGCGTTATCAATATCTCCGACAAGGGAAGCGGCCGCCGTTTTTGCGCCGAAGAATTGCAAATCCTCGATTTTCTGGCGAGTCAGATCGCGCTCAATTATCACCGGCTGCAGCTTTATCAAAAATTCAAGGAAATTTTGCGCGAATCCCAGAGCCTTAAGAACGAGTTGGGCAAAAGCAGCCAGGAGGCCACCCATCTCAAAAAACAAATCGTGGTTCAGGAAAAATTCGCGACCATTGGTAAATTGGCGGGGGGGATCGCCCACGAATTCAACAATCCTCTTGACGGGATCATGCGTTATACCAATCTGTGCCTGGAGCACGCCAAAGACGACGAAATGTTGAGAGGCTATCTGCTCGAGATCAAACAAGGCCTTAACCGCATGGCGAATATCGTCAAAAGCCTGCTGGCCTGCTCCCGACAAACGGATCCCACCTTAAAAAGGACGTCGGCCAACATCGCCGTAAAACAGGCCCTTCAGTCATCGCAAACCGAATTCCTGCCGAAACGCATTGTTATCGAAAAACAGCTTGACTCCGATCTGCCCGAACTCATCGATTATGGCCTGGAGCGCGTGGTCTCCAATTTGTTGCGAAATGCCGCTGACGCCATCACCCAGTCGGGCCTCATCAAAGTCACCACATACCTCGAGAGCGATGATGTCGCAATCAAAATCCAGGACACCGGCTGCGGGATCAGGGAATCAGAACTGGAAAAAATTTTTGAGCCGTTTTATACGACCAAAGATATCGATAAAGGCTGCGGTCTTGGCCTAACCATCGTAACGGAAATTATCAAGAATTACAGCGGCAAGATCCGCGTTGAAAGCACCGAGGGGCAGGGGACAACGTTCACGGTGACGATCCCTGTCGATAACGATGAGAAATAAAACGCAAAATAATCATTTCAGAATTCTCATCGTTGATGATGAACCCCTGATCCGGGAATCCCTCTATGAAATCCTCAGGATTGACGGCTACCGCGCCCACATGGCCCCCAATGGAGAAGAGGCGCTCGCTTTTGTGAAGACACACAAAGTGGATATCATCGTCACCGACCTGAAACTTCCCAGAATTTCAGGCCTGGACTTGCTGGAAAGTGTCAAAGCGCAGTCTCCCCACACCGAGGTCATCGTCATTACGGGATACGGCTCCGTTGAAACCGCGGTCGAGGCGATGAAAAAGGGAGCCTACGATTACATCACCAAACCAATCAATGACAATGAAGTTAAACTCATTATCCGAAAAATTATTGAACACAAGAATGTCTTGGCCGAGAACGAAAATCTGCGTCAGGTCATTGCCCGCAATACGCCGTCGCAGTTCTGCAACATGATTGGGTCCAGTGAGAAAATGCAAAAGGTCTATCATATTATCGAATCGGTCGCCAGCTCCAACGCCACCATCCTCATCTCGGGCGAAAGCGGCACCGGAAAAGGACTGGTCGCCCGCGCCATCCACGAAAAGGATAAAAACAGGATCGGCAAACCTTTTGTTGAAATCAGCTGCGGCGCTT
Source organism: uncultured Planctomycetales bacterium (assembly GCA_964361085.1). GTDB lineage: Bacteria > Omnitrophota > Gorgyraeia > Zapsychrales > JANLHA01 > CAYHZK01. Next base: position 488 of record CAYHZK010000114.1, on the reverse strand, counting down.
TGTCTGAAACTCTCCTGGAAAGCGAACTCTTTGGCCATGTCAAAGGGGCCTTTACCGGAGCCATCAAAGACAAGGAGGGACGGTTTGAATACGCCAATGGAGGGACGGTCTTTCTCGACGAAATTGACGCCTTTTCTCCCAATCTTCAGGTGAAATTGCTGAGGGTTTTGCAATACGGCACGTTTGAAAGGGTCGGGGACAACATCGTGCGTAAAGCCGACGCCCGCATCATTGTCGCGACCAACCGCAATTTGACCGATCTCGTCGCCAAGGGGAGTTTCAGAGAGGACCTTTATTACCGCATTAACGTTATTGCCGTCCACTTGCCGCCTTTGCGGGAGCGGAAGGAAGACCTTGACATCCTCGTTGAACATTTCATTGCCAACAACAACAAGAAAAACAATAAAAACATAACGATGGTCGCCCCTGATGTCAAAAAACTTTTCTGGGAATACAACTGGCCGGGGAACATCCGCGAACTGGAAAAC
>CAYHZK010000113.1:0-7639 GCA_964361085.1 uncultured Planctomycetales bacterium | reverse complement strand
AAGAAAATAACAATCCTTATCCATGATTTGGATGAACGATTAAGGGTAGAAAAGGATTTTCATACAAGCCTTAAAAAAACAAAATCAGCCCTCATGCAGGTCCTTCTGACCGGCGAGGTGAGAGTGAAGGGAGTGTAACATCATGGAAAACTTGACAGAATCAATATTGGCTTCTTTATTGAAAGAATCAGTAAAAACAGTGAATGGCAATTTTGAGAATCTTTTAGAAAAAGAAATTAATATCCCCTCGGGAATTAGGTCAAAGGCGAGTGATAGCCAGAAGCATTTAAGGGAATTCTTAGAGGGGCAGCATATTCGGGACGATTCTTTTCCTAGAGTGCTGTCAATAAATGACAATGAGTTTTTGGGAGGTTCCTTTGCTCGTCATACGAAAGACAAGCCCTTGGATGATATTGATATTTATTTCCCTATAGATGGGCATAATTTGATTTATTTGCAGGGTGGTTTTCGTCTGCCGTTCACAGTTGTATCTGACAATGTTTTAAGCAAAAATCCTTTGCTAACTGCTCGTTGGATGGAAGGTTCATATATATCTTCACAAAAATTAGTAAATGGTTTTTCTTCTGTTCTAAAGTCGCATTATCCGAAAACTTCAATCAAACCAAATGGACAAGCCATTTCGATTCAAATGACTCAAGGGGAAACTGTAGAGCACGATGGATTGGGGTTTGACGTTGTGCCCTGTTTTCGGCTTAATCCTGATGATAAAAGTTCTGTCCCATTTTATTTAATTCCGGATGGGGTGAATGGCTGGATTCGGACTAATCCACGATTGGATACAGATATGGCGGAAAGATTAAACGCCAATAATAACAAGACCTATCGAAAAGTTGTTAAATTACTCAAATATTGGAATAGAGAAAAAATTGGGAAAAGCATTTCTTCTTATTTTATCGAGCTAGCTATCGCAAAAGCCTATCAGGAGAAAAATTTGAAAAGTGAAAAGATTTCTCGCATTTCTGAAGGGGTAGCGTTGGGATTTTGGGCTGTGGATAATGCAGTAAAGGAAGGGTCTCAAACATCTTTAGTGCCCGGATCTCCTTCAGTCCGTCCAGGCGATATTACAGAAATACAGAAAAATAAATTATCGAATGCAACAGTAACAGCCTCACAGGCATGGAAAGCCGAATTGGAAGGAAAAGAGGATATTGCGATTAGCAAGTGGGAGGAAATACTTGGAAAAAAGTTTTCAGAATAAAGGAAATAAAGTAATGAACCTTATTGAAGGCATGAGGTCGGAATTTGCTAAAAGCAAGAAGTGGCATAATGCAGGCCTTTTTGCTGGTGGGATTTTGTTAATTGTATCAGTTTTATTGATTTCTCAGACGGACGAAATTTTATTAAAGGTTTTAAGCGCAGGCGTATTAATCATTCCAGTATTGATCTTTATATTTAAGGAAGAATCATTAGTGCATCAAGAATATGCAGAAAACATAAGGCGTTCTTTAATGCTGTGGGATGGAATGGGAACAGAGCCATCCCACCTCGAGCTTGCTCAAGTTAAGATTGATCTGGGCATCATTGACAACAGTGAACCGGTTTTTAGCGGTCCGTATTACGATTCTAAACTAGCAAAAGGCGCCCGCCGATTGGCGGACATTATCACTGAGTCTGTTTTTTTCACTAAGAATTTAAGTGGTACTGTAGCCAAGATACTTTTAACAATTTTTTTAATATTATTCGGCTTGAGTATCTTTTGTCTGTATTTATTGATTTTTTCGGATTATGCAAAGGAAAGTAGTGTAGTAATGGCAAAATGTATTGCTGTTTTGATGATTTATTTTCTCTCAGGCGATATCGCATATCTTTGGCGTAGATATTCTTCTTTAAGCAATGCGTGTCGTCAGATTGAAAAAAAGAGTGATGAATTGAGACGATCAGAATTGGCTTCGACAGAAGCTGTTATGAAGATTATGGATGACTACAATTGTGCTGTCATTCAGGCTCCGCCGCTCCCTGGAATAATTTATCAAATGAATCGAAATAGACTTAATGAGGCTTGGAAAAGCGTCGAACTGAAAGAGGATAAATGAATACTCAAGACTGGTCCGAAATTCATTTATCTGAAGACCCGACGGTTGAGCTGTTGGAGGTGCTGGGGTATGCGGTCGCATCACCAGAGGATTTGGAGAAAGAACGCGGCGGGTTAAAGGATGTTGTTTTGACAGTCCGTCTGGAAAAGGCACTTAGGCGGATCAATCCCTGGGTTTCTGAAGAGCATATCAAGAAGGCCGTGCGGGCGATCACGCATGTCCCGGCAGCCAGCCTGATGGAGGCCAATGAAAAGATTTATACGTCGCTGGTTCATGGGTTATCCCTGGAAGAGGACGGGCAGGCGGGGCGTAAAAGCCGCAATGTGTTTTACATTGATTTCGACCGTCCAGCCAATAATGAGCTGGTGGTGACACGGCAGTTTAAAGTTGCCGGTTCCAGGGAAAACATTATCTGCGATGTGGTGGTGTTCATCAACGGGATTCCGCTTGTGATCATTGAATGTAAGAGTCCAACGATCTATGAACCGATCAATCAGGCCATTGATCAACTGAGCCGTTATCAGGAATTGAAAGATGAATTCAAGAGCCGTGGAGCGCCGCGTTTCTTTGAGACCATTCAGATCATCATCGCCACATGCGGACAATCCGCCAAATTTGCGACAACTGCCACCCCGTACCGTTTTTATTCCGAATGGAAAACTTCTTTCCCGATGTCGTTGGATGACCTGCACCGTCAGTACACGCTTAAATTTAACCGGATGCCCACACCACAGGATGTTTTGATCTACAGCCTATTTAATCCGAAAAATTTGTTGGATATGATCCGCAATTTTATTGCTTTTGAGATCGAAGGAGGCCGCACGATTAAAAAAATAGCACGCTATCAGCAGGTGATCGCGGTGAATAGTGCGCTTAAACGGGTTTTGAATCCTCCTAAACCTGATGAGCGGGGTGGTGTTGTATGGCATACTCAAGGTTCGGGAAAATCTTTGTCGATGTTGTGGTTGGCGGTGAAACTGCGACGCGCAACGCAGCTGGAAAACCCCACGATTGTCGTTGTGACTGATCGTGTTGATCTGGACAACCAGATTGCCGGGACATTTGAACGCTGCGGGTTCCCAAATCCGGTACAAGCGGATTCGGTTAAGGATTTAAAGGATTTACTGCGCTCCGGAAATGGGCAAACAATTATGACCACCATACAGAAATTTCAGGAATTAAATCCGGAAGAACATTTGTCGGAAGCGGATAATATTTTTGTCATGGTCGATGAGGCGCATCGCACGCAATACAAGAATATGGCCGCTCATATGAGGCAGGCCCTTCCTAACGCCTGTTTCTTAGGATTCACCGGAACGCCTATTGATAAGAATGACCGCAGTACGTTACAGACCTTTGGTCCTTATATTCATACGTATACGATTGAACAGGCTGTCCGGGATGGCGCCACGGTTCCCATCTATTACGAAAGCCGCTTGCCCGATGTGCAGGTGGAAGGGGAAGATCTGGACGCTCTTTTTGAACGCTATTTTAAGGAATATGGTGAAAAAGAACGGATCCAGATCAAGGAAAGATACGGAACGGAAAAGGCCGTGGCTATAGCCAAAAGCCGGTTGCGGGCGATTTGTCTGGATATCATTCGTCATTATGAACAATTCATTTTGCCCAACGGCTTTAAGGCACAGATTGTCACGCAAAGCCGGGATGCCGCGGTGATGTACAAGGAAATTCTCGATGAACTCAACGCGCCGCCATCCGCTGTTTTGATCTCTGCGGACCATAATGATCCGCAAGAGCTGGCCAAACATCACAAAACACCGGCCGAGGAAAGGGAGATTATTCGCAGTTTTAAAGAGGACCCCGTTGAGAAACTCGCGCTGATTATTGTGTGTGACAAGCTGCTGACCGGTTTCGACGCTCCGGTTGAGCAGGTGATGTATCTGGATAGTCCTTTGAAGGAGCACAGTCTTTTACAGGCCATTGCCCGCGTGAATCGTACCGCTGACAAAAAAGATTATGGCCTGATTGTAGATTATTGGGGGGTATCCCGCGACCTGCAGACAGCGCTCGGTGTGTTCAATGCCGCGGATGTGGAAAGCGCGATGAAGCCCAAGGAAGAAGAGCTTCCCCGGCTGGAACAACGTCACAGGGCGGCTATGCGCTTTTTTGACAGGATTGATAAATCCGACCTGGAGGCATGTCTGCGCGTATTGGAGCCCCCGGATGTGCGGGCCGATTTTGACGCAGCGTTCTTACGGTTCTCGCAGAGCATGGATATGGTCCTGCCTGATCCCAAGGCGCTTAAATTCGGCGCGGATTTAAAATGGCTGGGAAAATTGAGAAACGCGGCCCGGGCGCGTTTCCGGGATGAAAAGATTGATCTGTCTGCCTGCGGCGCCAAGGTGAGGCAGTTGATTGATGAGCATATTAAAACAGAAGGAATCGAGCGGTTACTTGAGCCGGTATCGATTTTTTCCAAGAAATTTGATGAAGTGGTGGAGAGTTTGACAACATCCGAAGCCAAGGCGAGTGAAATGGAGCATGCCATCCGTCATGAAATCCACGTGCATCTTCAGGAGGACCCCGTATTTTATGAATCGCTTAGAGTCCGCTTGCAAAAGATCATAGAGGAAAAAAAACAGGAACGAATTACCGCGGTTGAGGAGTTAAAGCGTTTGAATGCCCTTGTGAATGAGATGCGTAATGTGGGTAACGTGGCCCAGGAGTTGGGACTCTCCGAAGATGAATTCGCTCTTTATAAGTTGCTTAAAGCCGAGGAAATATTGGGCGATGGGCCTAATGGGCTTTCGGTGCGTGAGCCAAGTGTTCCATACGGGAAAGAAAGAGACTCATTTAAAGATATGACACAAATGATCATGAAATCTCTGGAAGACTTTGCGGTGATTGACTGGGTTCATAAAGAAGGAGTTCAGCGGGAAATGAGGCAGAGAGTTAAAGGAATTTTACGAGAACGAGGGGTCAGTTTTGAAGATATTGAGCCGTTGACGTTAAAGATCATGGATCTGGCCAAGGTGCGTTTAAGACAATGAACGAAAAAAGCCGAATCAAATTCGGGAATACGGATATTGATTTTTTTGTTGAGCGCAGTCCGCGCAGAAACACGGTCAGTCTTTTTGTGGATCCGTATGAAGGGGTCTATTTAAGAGCGCCAGTTAGAACATCGCTTGAGACGCTGTCACGGGTCGTTTATTCACGGGGCGCATGGATACTCAAGAAACAAAGACGTATTGATGAGATTAGAGAACTTCTGCCACAACGCGAGGGTGTGGCCGGGGAAACATTTCTTTATTTGGGCAAGCAGTACCGTTTAAAAATAATTCATCATCTTGCAAAGAAAAATAACGCCGCGCTGAAAGGGAAATATCTGATCGTTCAGGGTTCTTTCGGGAACAACGGACAATACAAAGACCAGGTTAACCGGAACCTTAAACAATGGTATAAGCGCCATGCCTTGTCCGTTTTAGAAAGACGGTGTGCGCTTTATGCCAAGAAATTAAAGACCGGCTTGCCGGAAATCTATCTGGGCAATCAGCTCAAGCGCTGGGCAAGCTGTCACAACCCTAACAAGATTTATTTTAACTGGCAGATTATCATGGCCCCCATGACGTTAATTGACTATGTCGTCGCGCATGAATTATGTCATTTGGTTCATCACAATCATTCATTCCGCTATTGGGCCTTGCTGGGAAGGATTATGCCGGATTATGAAGAGCGCCGGGAAAGATTGCGCAAGGAAGGGCCAAAGTATTCTTTTTAACAAGAAGCGACGGTCATTTATTTTTGCGCATCTCAACCTATGCCATGGGCCCCGGCCCATGCTGTTCCAGATTTTTCTTTGACAATTTTCGAATCTTCGTCATACTAGTAGCATTCTATGGAAAAGAATCACTTCAATTTTTATGGTCTTGGAATCGCCCCCGCGCTCATCACAACGCTGGAGCGTCTGAAATTTCATACCGCGACCCCCATCCAGCATAAAGCCATCCCTCTGGCCTTGGAGGGGAAGGATATTGTCGGGATTGCCCAGACCGGGACCGGCAAGACCATGGCTTTCGCGATTCCGACGGTCCAGCATCTGGCGCAAAACAAATCCCGCGCGCTGGTCCTCGTGCCGACGCGGGAACTGGCGGTTCAGGTGAAGGAAAGTTTTGCGAAAATAGCGCAGACCTTCGGCATCGATTCCGTGGCACTCATCGGCGGAGACCCTATTCAAAAACAATTGCTGGCCCTGGCCAAAGACCCCCGGATTATGATCGCCACACCGGGGCGTTTTATCGATCTGATCGAGCGGAAGAAAATCCGTTTGCATGAGGTGAGCATTTTGGTTTTGGACGAAGCCGACCGGATGTTTGACATGGGATTTGCCCCGCAGATCGATCGTATTATCAAAACGCTGCCCAAGGTCCGGCAGACCATGCTTTTTTCCGCGACCATGCCGTCGGCGGTGATGAATATCGCCGCGACCCACATGAAAATTCCCGTGTCCGTCGAGGTGGCTCCCCCCGGGACGGTCGCCGAAAAAGTGACCCACGAAATATTCATTGTCCAAAAAGAAATGCGCAAAGAACTTTTAAAGAAGATTCTCGCGCAATCGCGAGGATCGGTTCTGATCTTTTGCCGCACAAAAATTGGTGCTACGAGGATCGCGAAGACGCTGAGGGACGCTGATTTTAAGGCGGCGGAGATCCATTCCGACCGCAGCCTGTCCCAGCGCCAGAATGCCTTGGAGGGGTTCAAGTCGGGGCGGTTCCGGATCCTGGTCGCCACCGACATTGCGGCGCGGGGCATCGATGTCAAAGGGATTGAGTTGGTCATCAACTACGATCTGCCGGACATGGCCGAGAACTATGTTCACCGCATCGGCCGCACAGGGCGGGCCGGTTGTCCGGGACACGCGATTTCGTTCACCACCCCTGACCAGAAAAATGATGTGCTCAACATCGAAAAAATTCTCAAAATAGCCCTGCCTGTTTCAACACATCCCGATATCCCTTCCGTGGAATTTGAAAAACCCAAACCAGTTTTTAGTTTTGATCGTTTTCGCGCGCAACGCAGAGCGCATAGTCGACGGAGACGGTAGAAATATGAAGGTTGTGATCCTAGCCGGCGGGCTCGGCGCGAGGCTTTCGGAGGAAACCGAAAGCAAGCCCAAGCCCATGGTCGAAATCGGCGGCTGGCCGATCCTGTGGCATATCATGAATATCTATGCCGCGGCCGGGCACAAGGAATTTGTGCTGGCTTTAGGATATAAGGGTGATGTCGTCAAGAGCTATTTCCTGAACTACTATTATCGGCGCAACAATATCACGGTCCGCCTCAAAGACGGAGATATCCGCGTCCACGACGGGGCCCAGGAGGACTGGACGATCCATTTTGTGGACACGGGATTGAATACCGCCACCGGCGGACGCCTCAGACGGCTGGCGCCCTGGATCCAGGGCGGGCCTTTTATGATGACGTACGGCGACGGGGTGAGCAATGTGGATCTGAAAGGTCTGCTTAAGTTTCACCGGCGACAGAGAAAAATAGCCACGATCACCGCCGTCCGTCCCCCGGCGCGGTTTGGCGGATTGAGTTTTAAGGGGGATATGGTCGCGCGGTTC
>CAYHZK010000112.1:0-7727 GCA_964361085.1 uncultured Planctomycetales bacterium | reverse complement strand
TACGGGTAACCGATGTCCTGATACTTTTGGGTAACCGATGTATAGATATATGTCAGGTAATGATGAGGTTATTGCTGGTCAATCGGCAGGTATAAAATCCAGCATGTCGGCATATCGTTTCCTTGCAGTCTTCCGAATCGGTTATTTTTAGCATGCCGTTTGATAATAACGCATATGTTCCCCAAATATCTCGATTTCCATCACCGGAGAAATCCACTTCGAAGGTGTGATCGTTTTTGAACCGAATCGTAAACGTGCCCGGCGATGTTTCAGTCCGGCGCCGCCATAGTCCAACGATGTTATTCTTAGGAAAAAAATTCAGCGGATTGAGCTCCGTGATTGTAGCGCATCCTGCAGAGATCAGCAGCCCTATGAAAAGAAGAAGCAATCGTACACGAGGCATAAGAATAATTATTCCTCAATGAGCGTGGGAATCATCGGCAGCAATTCGTTCCACAAATTGTTACGAGGGTGGTGTCCTGTACTGTCGGAGCGCACCACAAAATTTTTGTCAACCAACTGAAACCCCGGAATCAGATTGTAGCTTGCGTTATTTCGCTTATCTATTACTGGAACCAGGACGTGCTGGTTTTTATCTTTAGAGAAATGGAAATGCTCGGCCCATTCTTTGGCATCCCTCGGCTGAGGCGCTTCCATTTGCATGTCATACAAAAGAATATTGATGTATGTGATCCGCGGGTCGTTCAATTTAAATCCTTTGGCGTATAAAGGGCAATATTCACTAATGGATTGTAATCCCTGTTGAACAGCATTGTTTTGGAACGGTCCCACGCCGGTATTCCCTCCGGCAAATGCCTGACACGCCGGGCAGTTCATTCCCGTAAACTCAATCAATAGAACTTTTCCTTTAAAATCGGATATGTGTATCGTTTCTCCATCCTGATCCACCAATGCGATATCTGGAAATTCCTGCCCGACCTGAGGCGGCCATGATGACGGGCCAGCGGCCAGGGACGTTGCTGTGAAGAGAAAGTAAAAGCAAAAGGCGAATATCTGTGCTTTAATCATTTCTGTTTGCATTCATACGGTCCCCCACCGGTGACAATCCACGGTGTGGTCATTCACCAGTCCCGTGGCCTGCATGTGGGCGTAGATGACGGTGGGGCCCAGGAATTTGAAGCCGCGTTTTTTTAAATCTTTGCTTAGGCTCTCGGCTGTTCTGGTTTTGACGGGGAGGTCTTTGATGGTTTTCCAGCGGTTCTGGATGGGCTGGCCTCCGACGAAGCCCCAGATGTAGTTGGAGAAAGTGCCGAATTCTTTTTGGATTTCCAGGAAACATTTCGCGTTGTTGACGGCGGCCCGGATTTTGAGGCGGTTGCGGATGATGCCGGGGTTGAGGAGGAGCCTGGCGACATCTTGCTCGGTAAAACGCGAGATTTTCCTGGGATCGAAACCGGCAAAGGCCTTGCGGTAGTTTTCCCGTTTTCTTAAAATTGTGATCCAGCTCAATCCCGCCTGCGCGGATTCCAGCACTAAAAATTCAAAGATTTTCCGGTCGTCATAAACCGGCACGCCCCATTCGGTGTCGTGGTAAGTTTTATAAAGTTCATCGCCCTCGGGGACCCACGCGCAGCAGGCCCGGTTATTGAGATTCTTTTGCGGCATCAGAGAATCTCACTTTTTTCGGATGAATTGGAATGAATGGACCTCAACGGCTTTCCCGTCCTTGAAAAATGTCCAGTGTTGCGTCAGATTGTTGTCGCCGTTGATCTCGAGCGTGAGGGCGTGCATATGGGCTTCTTGCCCTGGGTCGATAGCGTTTTTGTCCGAAAAGACAAAGTTGAATTTATTCCCTTCGTGTGATGCCAAATCCATCTGCGGCTGATTTCCGACGGCGCAGTAATGCGTTAATTGGATCTTTCCGCCGCGTTCGTAATAGACGGTCACCATTTCCTGCGGTGTGCCGGGCATCAGTTTTTCCAGGAGGATCGACCCGTTGGAGCTGACGGCGTATTCCACCGTGACGGGGGCTGCCGCCTGCTGCCCTGTCGTCGCACTGGCGCCTTCCCAGGTCCCGGCGAGGGTTTTCAGCTTTTCAAAATCGGCCGACCCCTGATGGGTCGACATCCCCGGATCCCCGGCATGAGCGAGCGGTGCCCTGAGGGTCAGAATCATTGCGAATAACATGAGCGTTCTTTTCATGATCGCCTCTTTCTGAAGACGAGTTAATTTTTAACAATTTTTCGATACCGGAGTGCGCCCAGCATTCCCGAAAATAATAACGCTAACGTCGAAGGTTCAGGGACGGCGTTTTGATCGGTGTACAAAAATGATTCGCCGGTCCCGTAATGGAGGGCGATGTTAAAGGTATCATCGGCATCAAGTCCTGAAAAAAAGGCATGCAAGGCGCTTCCCTCGGTTTCAGCCGCGAGGTTGACGGCATCTTCCAAAAAACTGTCGACGGCAAAAAAGAGTCCGATGTCGCCGTCAAATGTGGAAGGCAGCCGGTCCGTCCAATCGCTTCCTAATCCGCTGAGCGGTAACAGCGAACCGTTGAGAAGGGTTGTGCGGTATAACACGGAAGGGCTGTAGCCGGCCTGAGAATTGGCGGTCGGGCCAATCGTCAGTTGGTCGAAGTATTCGGCCAGCAATTCCTCGCGGCTTTTTTCAACCAGATCGGAGCCAACCACTTTAAAGCGGGGGAGAAAGACTTCATTGAAGTCGATGGCGGCCGAGCCGAAGGTCAAGTCGGCGCGCTCCGAGGCGCTTGCCGAAGGCCATCCTGATTCGCCGGCTGTCGCGGCTTCGATGTCCGCGATGAGAGGGGTGCTCGCGTCGTTGAATCCTGTGATGCCGGAATAAAAATATTCCGGGGAGCCGTAGCTTGCGTAATTGTGAAAGAGGTCCATGGTGCCCAGGAGGCTGGGGTCTTCGGGGGTGACAAGGATTTTGTCAGGATCGGTGGGGTGGTCAAGCAGGCGGAACTGGGTGCTGTCGAAGTTCAAGAGAACAACGTTGGTGGCCTGAACTTTGTCGGGGGCAGCGAGGGCGGCAGCGGCTTTGGGGACTTCGACGATTTTTTTGGAAGTATCGATATAACCGCCGAATTCGATGGTGCCGTTCCAGGCAAAGGCGCCGACGGTGGCGGCCTCGGTTTTGTTATCGGAACCCGCGACCGGCGTGGAATCGGGATAGGCGACCGCCGCACCCCACCATTCCTTCCCTGTGCTAAAAGCAATGTTGTTGGGCCGCCAGCCTTTGCCGGAGGTGTATTCATAGTGGAGTTCGCCATTGGCAAAGTGATGCTTAACCTGAGCGGCTTCAGCCCGCGCCTTGGCATCCAGATAATATTCAAACCAGAGATTGTCTTTATCCGTATCTCCCTCGAACGCCTTATCGTCTCCATCGGGGCCGTCGGTCTTGGAGCGAACCTGCACCTGGGCCACGTCATCCCCTTTGACGGAGGCGGCGATGCCTTTTATCAACTCGACGGCCAGCCCTGAGGCAACTCCGGCGGTGACCGGGTCGATCGCCGCCTGCGCCTGCGAGCCTATGACGAGCACGGCCAGCAGGGGTAAAAAAAGATTTCTTTGATTTAACCGCGGTAAGACGAGAGAGAAGGTGCGCATAAGGCCTCCTGTGATAGGAACAAAAAAATTGGATTGTGGTTAGTCGTGCAGCGATGAATAAGACAGCGCCTATGTTAAATTAAAAACAAAAGATTTTCAATAGGACAGACCGGGACATATAATTCTTAAAATGAGCAAGAAGATTCTTATTGCCGTGTTGATCCTGATAGGCCTGACAATGGCGGCGGTTTATGCGATGACGCGCCCCCGGGTCTTGTGTTTTATCATCAAGTCCGCCGTCAACGCAAACGTCCATGCGACGGATTTTAAGGTTAAGGACTTGATCTTTGAAAAAATTCGCGTGGACTCCGGGGGATTGGTGACGATTGAGGGCGTTATTGTTAAAGTTCTGCGGGAAAAGAATGAGTGGCGCGGAGAGATCCCGGCAGTTCATTTTGAATATTCCCCGGCATCTTTGAGTTCGCAGAGAAAAATGACGGTGGGTTTTAACGGTGCGCACGTTCGCGGGAAAGACGAGGAACTCAACGATGCGGCTTTAAAAGCTGTGATTGTGTTTCCCCGGCGACAATGGCAGATCACCGGCGGACATGTCCGCGTCGGCTACTTGACGGCGAAGGGAATCGCGGTGACAGAGATTGACGCTCGCGTGAGAGGCGAGCGGGGCGTCTTAACGGCGGAGCCCTGGAGCGCGCGGTGGGCGGGAGGGATTCTCACGGGAGGACTCACCGTCAAAAAAGACGGGTTTAAAATCCGGGTGGATACGCGGGGGGTTGATTTGAGTGCAATGGGGGAGACGATCTTTGGGAAAATGCGCGGCCGCCTGGAGGGGACGATTGAGCTGCAGGGGACCGCGAAAGACATCGGCGTTTTTAAAGGGCATTTGAACGCCCCCGCCGGGGCCGAGATGCGCGCTGCGGTTCTTTCGTTATTGCTGCCGTATATCCCGGCCAGTGCGCAGAAAAATTCTTTGGAGCGGTTGATCGCGCAGGATAGCAATGTCTTTTTTGACCAGGCCGATATGAATGCGGAGAATATCCGTGACGGCGCGCTGCAGCTTCGCATTATGCTGGCCAGTAAAAAATTTGATCTGGATATCGATGTGATTGTGGATGTTAACATGGAGGGCGGTTTTAAAAATGCTTTGGAACGTTTTTATCAATCTTTACCGAGGAGGGAGCATGGATTTTAAACGGTTTTGTCTGGTGTTTTGGGCTTTGTGGTTGCCGGCGGTTTTTGCCGGCGGCTGCACCGTGAAGGCGGTGGGAGACCCCAACCGTCCCATCACGATCAAAGCCCATATCACTCTGGATATCAAAGGACTGCAAAACACCGCGACCGACATCGAGGATTTTGTCAGCGGCGAAAAATCAGAAGTCCCCGTCAAATCAGGAGGATCGCTATGAACATGGTAAAAGTATTTTTGACATTAGCTTTGATCGTCGCGATGCCGGTGATCGTTTTGGCCGAATCAAAATATTCCTTCAAAGAAGTCACACCGGAAGCGCAGGCGGCCCTGGACGGCCGGCGCAGCCGTTTTGATGAACTGACCGATTTGAAAGCCAAAGGTATCGTCGGAGAGAATAACCGCGGGTATGTCGAGCTTCTCGTGTCCGATGATTCGGCCAGGAAAATCGTGGAGGCGGAGAACCGGGACAGAAAAATCATTTACAAAACCATCGCCGAGCAAAACGGACTGACCGGACAGCTGGAAACGATTGAGAAGGTCTTCGCGCAGGTGCAGTATGAAAAGGCCCCGTCGGGATCCAAGGTCCAGGATGAGAGCGGCCGGTGGGTCACCAAGCCGTGACGGCGTGAGCGGGAAATGAAAAATCGGACAGCGAAGACGGTAGAAACGGAAGACAAACACCGGATCCATTTTGATCTTTATCAGAACGGTCAGCGTGAGGTCATTGTCATCGCCCACGGTTTTTTCAATAGCAAAGGCGCTTTTCTTCTTAAGGAGTTGGGCCAAGAGCTCGCGGACCAATACGATATTATCATCATGGATTTTCGCGGGCACGGCGAGAGTCAGGGCCTGTTTCATTGGACCAGCAAAGAATATCTGGATCTGGGAGCGGTCTTGCGGTACGCCAGGACATCTTATTCCCGCGTCGGTGTTGTCGGATTTTCGCTGGGTGCCGCGACGAGCCTCATCGTCGCGTCGCAAAGCCGTTTGATCGACAGTCTGATTGCCGTCAGCGCCCCCACGGAATTCGGAAAAATCGATTATCATTTTTGGGAACTGGATATCGAGAACGATGTGTTTTATAACCTGGTGGGCGAGGGCCGGTTCGGGAAGGGCGTGCGGCCCGGTCCTTTCTGGCTCAAGAAAGGTAAACCGATTCAGCAGGTTGCGAAGATCACGTGCCCGGTTTTTTATATTCATGGGGCATCGGATTGGCTCATTAAGCCCCGGCACTCGGAAGAGCTTTATAAAAATACGCCGGGCGCAAAGCGTTTGGCGATCATCAAAAACGGGCCTCACGCCGAATACCTGATCCGCAAAAACAAGACCGAAACGATAGCGTTGATCCGGGACTGGTTCGGCTCAACCTTGAAGGCCGCGCAAAGCGGCTAAGCAGGAACTTGTCGCGGATGGAAAGGAAAAGTAGAATAGCGCCATGAAAATCATGTCCTGGAATGTGAACGGCTTAAGATCGCTTTTGGCCAAAGATTTATTTGTCAAATTCGTCGGGCAGCATCAGCCGGACTGCCTGTGTCTGCAGGAAACCAAGACCGCGGACAAAGTCGCCGTCGGCCTTCAAGGGTACGAGGAGTACTGGAATCACGCCAGGAAGGCGGGTTACGCCGGGACCGCGGTCTTCACCAGGGTCAAGCCGCTTAAGGTCACGGACGGGATCGGGATCCCGAAGCACGATGAGGAAGGGCGGGTCATCACGCTGGAGTTCAGGGATTTTTTTCTCGTCAATGTGTATGTCCCCAATTCCAAGCGCGATCTTTCCCGGCTGCCGTATCGCGAGAAAGAGTGGGATGTTGATTTTTTAAAATATTTAAAGTATTTGGAAAAGAAAAAGCCCGTTGTTTTTTGCGGAGACCTCAACGTCGCGCATACCGAAATCGATCTGACCTATCCGAAAGCCAATGTCAAAAATCACGGATTCACGCCGCAGGAGCGCGCCGGCTTTGATAACATCGTCGAGGCCGGGTTCCTGGACACGTTCCGGGAATTCGAGAAAGGGCCGGGGCATTACACATGGTGGAGCCCGTTCGGCAATTGCCGCTGTCGCAACATCGGATGGCGCATCGATTATTTTTGCGTTTCAAAATCTCTTCGTCCGCAGCTTAAGAAGGCCTTCATCCTAAAAGACGTCATGGGCTCCGACCATTGTCCCGTCGGGATAGATCTGGACGTTTAGCCTCGGGAAAGCATGACTCAAGATCAGCGCTGGTATCTCTATATTTTGGAAACAAAAGACGGCCGGCTTTACACCGGGATCACGACCGACGTCGCCCGGCGGATGAAAGAACACCGGGAGGGCCGCGGAGCGCATTTTACGCGCGTCTTTGGGTTCAAAAAACTCCGTTACGCCAAGGAATATTCCAGCCGGTCCGAGGCCGCAAAACGCGAATCCCAAATCCAGCGCTGGTCCCGCAAAAAAAAGCTTGCTATTATTGCAGGACTTCCTGTGTCGCCGCGACCGCCTTGAGAGGTAAAATGCTCCAGACCCGCTAAAGCAACACCCGGGTCAGCTTGTCGAGGAGGACAAGGGGGCCGTGGGACTTGTCGTAATAATCCGTGGCGTCGGGCAATAATTGTTTTTGCGTATCGATGGGAAAGACGCTGGCGACAATCACATTCGCGGCTGGAGAATACTCATGGATGACCTCAAACATGGTGCGGCCGTCGATCCCCGGCATTTTGATATCCAGCAAAATGAGATCGACCTTGTCCCTGATCAACACATTGGTTGCCGCGACCGCATTGGGGGCCTCGTAAATCCGCAAAATTCTGGAAGACAAGGTTCTGAACATACCTCGATAAATATTTCTGATTCTCTCTTCGTCATCAATGACCAGTACGGTTTTCATCCCACACCTCCTGAATAGATGGCTCCCAACATCTGAGAGGGCGGGGCCTGTCTGCCGGGGCATTTTGCCCGTGCTCGGCGGCACCCATCCCCCCGAGTGGAACCCCTGCCGCCTGCGCGCGGGCAA
>CAYHZK010000111.1:0-7819 GCA_964361085.1 uncultured Planctomycetales bacterium | reverse complement strand
GCCAAGCAGTGGACCTCGTTACGATCTGGGCGATGATGTTGCGCTTGAGTATTATCGCCTGCAAAAGATATCCGATGGGCAGATCGCCTTACAGAAAGACTCCGGCGCGGCCATCAAACCAATCTCTGAAGCCGGTACAAAAAAAGACAAAGACGAATACGCCCGTCTCTCCGAGATCATCAACCTTTTAAACGACCGCTTCGGCACCGATTTTACAGAGGCGGACAAGCTGTTCTTCGATCAGATCGAGGAAGAAATGGTGTTGGATGAGAAGCTGGGCCTTCAGGCGCGAAACAACAACATCGATAATTTCAAATATGGCTTTGAAGATGTCTTTATGGACAAACTTGTTGAGCGGATGGATCAGAACCAAGATATCTTCAACAAGATTACCGACGACAAAGCCTTTGCTTCGGTCGTTAAAGACTATCTCTTGAAGAGGGTCTATGGGCGGCTGAAGCAGTCCGAGGATGAAAAGCCGCTATTCTTTAGCGACGTCGTTCCGAAAGGCAGTTTTGAGGAGGGCTATGGGCCGGTGTATGACCTTCAGGCTGTGGCCACGTCTTTCCGGGAGCAAACGAAACCTCAAATCAAAGGTTGGAAACCGATGAACGGCCGAAAGGTCAGCGAGGATATGTTCATCGCACAGGTTGTGGGCAAGTCCATGGAGCCGACGATTGCGGATGGCAGTTGGTGTTTATTTCGGTTTGAGCGCGGAGGTTCGCGGCATGGTGTTTATCTGATTGAATCCCGGCAGGTCAAGGATCCGGAAACGGGCCTTGCCTTCACGATCAAACGATACCATAGCGAGAAAGAAGACCTCGGCAATGACCAGTGGAGGCATAAACGGATTATCTTGTCGCCGGACAATAAAGATTTCCAGGATATTGTTTTGGAGAACGTCTCCGGAGATGATTTCCGTATTGTGGCGGAATGGATCGAAATTATCAAGGACTAAATGGGTATGGACAAAAAACCAAAGCCACCAAGCCGTCGGGATATGGAAAAATTGATGGTCAATTTTCACAAGACGCTTTCGGAAAAGGAATTCAAGAACGAGGAAGAGCTTCGGGCCTTTCTCGATTCAATGGTTGGCAAGTCAATTCCGGAAGACCGCCCGCCCAAAAACGCAAAGGATTATGCGCAAGACATTATTTATGATGCCGGGGATGATCTGCCGCACGAGGAACGAGCCAAACTGGCTCATGAAGCGCTTGCCGTTGACCCGGACTGCGTCGACGCATGGATAATCCTGGCGGAAAGTGAGGCCCGGACTCACGAACAGCAGAGGGTATATTATGAAAAGGCACTCGCAGCTGGTGAACGTACACTGGGCAAGGAATTCTTCAAGGAAAACAAAGGCCATTTCTGGGGAATGATTGAGACCCGGCCATACATGCGCGCCAGGGCCGGATTGACGCAATGCTTGTGGGATATGGGCAAACTCGATGAAGCCATTGCGTGCTGTCGTAAGACACTCGAGTTGAATACAAACGACAACATGGGCATGCGCTTTGTGCTGGGAGGTTTTTTGGTTTCTTTGGGCCGGTTTGAGGAGGTGGAGCCTTTCTTAAACAAGAGCGACGATTGGTCGACGTTTTGGATTTATACTCGCGTCCTTGTGAGGTTCAGAAAGGGTGATTTGATACAGGCAGCGGAACTGCTTAAAGACGCGGTCGAAGAAAATCCTTTTGTCCCGGATTATTTGACCGGCCGTAAGACAATTTACCGGCACACGGGGCCCACCATTACCGTGGGTGGTGAAGATGAGGCTTTAGGGTATGCGGAAGAATATATTCGAGGCTGGCGGCTTGTTCCCGGGGCGATTGAGTGGCTTAAACAACAGACCGGCCAGGCGAAGGTCGGCCGCAATGAACCTTGTCCCTGCGGAAGCGGCAAGAAGCTCAAGAAATGTTGCGGGGAAAAGTCCAATTGATTTTCAAGGAGACGCAATCTCGACTTTAGACATTTTTGATGCGCATTTATCCTAACTATATGAAGTATAATAAGTTATAAAATTTCATAATTCTAAGAACACAATTCCATAACTCTTCTATCTTCAATATGTTATGAAATAATGTCTAAAGTCGAGGCAATGGAAAAAGAGTTGTTCGGATACTTTAATGACGACGGCACGCCGTTCAATCCGGATTTGATTCCAAAGCCGAGTTTATGTGCCACCTGCAAAAAGAACGACGATCCAAAACAAGAAATCCTCTGCAACCTGAATCGGGCGGATCAGGACGGGGATATTTTTATTTGCTTCGCTTATGAATCTCCGTCAGGAAAATCGGGAATGGAGTCAGTCTTGAAAGAAATGCAGGATTATATGGATAAGAAATATGGAAAGCCTGAAAAATAAACACTGTTCGTTCAGCAAAGGCCCGTTATGTCTGAAAAAATGAGGCTCGCAGATAGAAATGCGGTTATGGCCCAGATCAAAAATCTGGGGGAAGAGGATTTGATCTTCCTTAATCGGCTCATAGTCGAACGCTTGAAATTAATTGCACAGGCCAAGAGCACGTCTTTGATGGCCCGCTTTAATGTCGGAGACCGGGTGGAATTTCGCGGCCCCGGTGGTGATCGAAAAACTGGTATCATCGTCAGGATCAACAAAAAGACCGCCTCCATCCAGACCGATGACGGCGGATCTTGGAATGTCTTCCCGGGGTTCCTGAACGCGGAAAAAAGCTCCGATAGATAAAATTTTTGAAGCCTCTCCATATAAAAAGTATTTTTAACCCCGTTGGGAAGGATAATAAACCCGGCGGTTTGGCTCATCCGGTTCCAACTGTAGCGCTTTCCAAGTCGGGAACGGGGATATTTGCCGGTAAGCACTCGCGCAGGGCGAAGATTGTTTCCATTTCCTGCAGTATTTGTTTCAAAGTGTAGCGGTCTGGGGCTACCAAATGAGATTTTCTTCCCGTTTTTTTCCTCCGGTCATTTTTTATCAAGAAAGACAGCTCTTCTAAAACGACACCAGCACGCCGACGTAAATCTGATTCGGCTTCGCTTTCGGGAGGCGTAGGTTAAAGCGTTCGGGGAGGTAGCCCTCTTTTTCGTGAGCGATGGAGACGTCGAGAGGATATTGGTTTTTGTAAAATCTTTGTTCGGAAATCAGGCGGCGGGACGATGTCCAGACCAGGTGCAGGTCCGGGGCATTCGCGGGGTCCGGCGGGGTCTCGGGTTTTAGTTTTATCCTGGGTTTCGAGTTGTGCTCAATAAAAAAGAACAGAAAGAAAGAGCTTTTCGGCATGGTGAGCCGGGCTTTTTTAAGCGAGAGGCGGTTGGTGGACAACGTATATTCCGGCGGCGTCCATTCGGAAGCGACGGCGGCCCTCTTGATATTTTTAACTTTTGACACGGTGGGAAGGGTTTCAAAATTTAACGGTTTTCTTTTCAATGGCGGGCCCAGCCATGTCTCATCGGCCAGCTTCCAGGTTCCTTCTTCCTGAACGACGGTGAGGAGGCCCTGCAAGGTTCCGTGGTTGTCTTTTCCGACGGCGACGAGTTTGGCTTTTCCGTCCTCAAGGCGGACTTCCGAAATAGATAGATGCGGCGGGATAAAGTTTCGCAGCAGTTCCAGGACAATAATCTCCTGCGCGCCGGCCTTGATTTTGTCTTCCAGCGCTTGATACTGGGCGTTCGACAAGACGGGTTTTAATTCTTTAAGACGCAGGGCGTGCCGTATTTTGTGATGGGCGAGAAGGCAGGATTGGATAATATCATAATCGTGATTCGGATCGGCCTCGGCTGTCTTGACGAAAAAAAGATCGGCCAGGGATTCTTTTTTTTGAGGAGGTTTGTCGAGCACGATCCGTTCGACAGGGGTGTTGCCGTAGTGCGCGGTCACAAAGCCATATTCAACAGGGAAATACTCTTCACTATCATTGATCTCTTCCGGTTTAAGGGCCCGGCCATTTTTTAAAATAATGGTATCGGCCATTGCCTTTGACGCGGAAGAAATCAGGATGAGGGTCAAGAGCAGACATTTCTTTTTTCGCGTTGCCAGCGTCATGTTTCATCGCGACCTCGCCTTCTTTTTGCATTTCCGCCATGCGCCGTGTCTCTCTCCCCGTAGACATGTTCCTGTATGTTTATAACCAATTGCAGTTTATGGTGATAGATGCATTGATTCAAAGAGCGCCGCGATTCTTTAAGGCTGTTTTAAGTATGGCATATAAAAGGGAAAAAGGAAATGGACTTGACATAAGACAGCGCATGGTTCATGAGCCGTTTCAACGGTTGATTTTGAAAATTCCGTTTGTAAGACAACGGCCCTGGTGTAGAATGGTTCGTGTTATGATGCCAAAAATTCTTGTGATGATCGGGCTTGCTTTATTTTTAAGAGGGGAGATCGCCATGTCTCAGCCGGGCGAAACGATTCGTCTTTATGACGCGGCCAGCAAAACGTATCACAATGTCGAGAGGGTTCATAAAACGCCGGCCGAATGGAAAAAGATTTTAACCCCCCAGCAGTATCATGTGACCCGTGAGCACGGGACCGAACGGGCTTTTTCCGGCGAGTATCACGCCCATCACGGGCAGGGGATTTATCAATGTGTTGCGTGCGGAACGGATTTGTTTTCTTCGGAACACAAGTTTGATTCCGGGACGGGGTGGCCGAGCTTTTGGCAGCCGGTCGACGCGGCCAATATCGCGTCCCGGACCGACAAGAGTTTATTTATGGATCGGACCGAGGTGCATTGTCCCCGTTGCGGCGCCCATCAGGGGCACGTTTTCAACGACGGACCGGCCCCCACCCGCAAGCGCTACTGCATCAATTCCGCAGCCTTGAAATTTGTGCCCGCCGCTTCGGGTGAGAAAACGGTGAGTCCCGCTCAGCTTAAAAAGGCAACCTTTGCCGGCGGCTGTTTTTGGTGCATGCAGCCGTTTTATGAAAAGCTGCAAGGCGTCAAGGAGGTTGTCGTCGGTTACAGCGGCGGCAAGACCGAAGATCCGACTTATGATGAGGTCTCGACGGGCAGAACCGGACATGCCGAGGTTGTCCAGATCACCTACGACCCGGCCCGGGTTCCTTACGAAAAGCTCCTGGAATTATTCTGGCATAACATCGATCCGACCGCGCTCAACAGCCAATTCGCGGATCACGGGACCCAGTACCGCAGCGCGATCTTTTATCATGATGAAGAACAAAAACGTCTGGCCGAGGAATCCAAAAAAGTCGTTGCCGCTTCCGGACGATTTCATAAACCCATTGTGACGGAGATCGTCCCCGCCGCCCCGTTTTACCCCGCCGAGGATTATCATCAGGCCTATTACAAAAAAAATCCGTTACGTTACAAGCTTTATCATGACGCCTCGGGCCGGGAACAGTTCCTCGACAAGGTCTGGGGCGGGGAACGGGACGGACACTAAAAAGTCCGGGCATGTTATTTAATTCCCTGCAGTTTTTTTTATTCTTCGTTGTCGTCTGCGGACTCTATCTGGTCCTCAATCATCGCTGGCAGAACCGGATGCTCATCGCCGCCAGCTGTCTGTTCTATTCCTTCTGGAGCTGGAAATTCCTGCTGTTGATGTTCGTCTCGATTACGACGGATTATGTCTGCAGCCGGTATATTCATCGTTCGTCCGTCCCCGGAACCCGACGGGCATTCCTGCTGATCAGCCTGGCTGTCAATCTGGGAATCCTGGGGTTTTTCAAGTATTGCAATTTTTTTCTGGATAATCTCGCCGTCCTGACCGATTTTTTTCATCTGCCGTCGCTGCTGCGCAAATCGTTGAATATTGTCCTGCCGGTGGGGATCTCATTTTACACCTTTGAGGCGATCAGTTATGTGGTTGACGTTTACCACCGGGTGATCCCTCCGGCGAAGAAATATTGGGACTATGTCTTGTTCGTGATATATTTCCCGCACCTGGTGGCCGGCCCTATCATGCGGGCCAAAGATTTTCTCCCTCAGATCACGCAGCCGCGGGTTTTGAATTTGAGACAGTTTTATGAAGGGTGTTACCTGATTTTCTGGGGATTGTTTGAGAAAGTCTTTATCGCCGATAATCTGGCTCAAATTGTCGACCCGGTCTTTCAGGGCGCGCCGCCGTATGACGCAGGAAGGGTCTGGATCGCGATGTATTCGTTCGCGTTTCAGATTTTTTGTGATTTCGACGGGTATTCCAACATCGCGCGGGGACTGGGGAAATGCATGGGATTCGAGATCACGGTGAATTTTAATGTGCCGTACTTCGCGACCAACCCGCAGGACTTCTGGCGGCGGTGGCATATCAGCTTGTCCTCATGGCTGCGGGACTACATTTATATCCCGCTGGGGGGAAGCCGGCAGGGGGATTGGAACACGTATCGGAATCTGGCGCTGACGATGCTGCTGGGCGGATTGTGGCACGGGGCGTCGTGGACGTTTATCCTCTGGGGAGCGTATCACGGCCTCCTCTTGATTGTTTATCGTCTGATGAGCCCTGTCCTGGCGCAGGTGCCGCAACCCCGAACCGGGGCGGGGCGCGGGTTATGGCGGCTGGGGCGTGTCGTCGGGTTTTTTCATCTGACCTGTTTGGGGTGGCTGCTTTTCCGCGCCCAATCCGTGGAACAATTTTTTGCCATGGTCGCCGCGGTTTTAAAACACTGGCCGGGGGTTGTGACAACGGTTTTTGGTGTCGCTGGGCGGCAGGTGCTTTTTTTTATCGGCGTTTTGCTTCTGGTGCAGATGGCGCAAGAGTGGAAAAAGGATCTTTTAATCATTTTGCGCTGGCCTGTTTTTGCGAGGACGATCTTTTACTATTTATGTTCTGTTTTGATTATTGTTTTTGGAGTCACGGGTGGACAGGTTTTTATCTATTTCCAATTTTAAATGACGGACAACATCTGAACAGGGCCGGGGGTTGAGCCTGCGCGTCGACGGTCTTTTTCAAGAGGCCGGCCGGAAATGAAAACTATGGAAAATCTTCTCAGGCTGCTTTTTTATTTTATTTCATTCTTTTATTTTCTTGTTCTTTGTGTATTCGCTCTGGCGCCGTATTGGCCTGAGGAGATATGGTGGCTCGCGAATGTGCTGCAGCCGCTGCCGTTGTGGCCGCTGGGAATTCCGGCGGCATTCTTTTCGCTCCTTGCCCTGGTGACGCGCGACCGCGGAGGGATTGTGGTGGCGGTCTCCTCGGCGCTCATCCTCCTTTTTGGCGTTATGGGATTTCAAGGGCCATGGCCTCGTCAGTTCTTGGGTACGGAGCCGCCGCGTTATACCTTGCGTGTGATGACAATCAATTTGGGAGGGAAGGTGGATTTGCCGGCGTTATTGAAACTGATCAAAGAGGAGAACCCGGACATCATCGCGTTTCAGGAGGCCAGCAGCATCTCTCAGTCGTTCCTTTCTCACACGGGGCTTCCGGACAGTCAATGGGATATGCACCTGGACAAACAATTGGGCCTCGCCAGCCGGTTTGAAATTGTCAATTTTAAATCGCTGGACCGGCGGATGATCGGGCGGTGGGAAGGGTTTGTCGGAAGGTATGAGTTGAAAGGGCCGCATGGACCGATTCAGTTTTTTAACGTTCACTTAGAAACCCCCCGCCGGGCCATCGAGACGCTGCTCTGGGAACGGCGGGATGGCTTTAAGGAAATGCTGCTGCTCACAGAGCGGCAGGAAAAAGAATCCCAGGCCGCCTCGCAGTTGGCAGGCGCTTCTCCGGCGGCGGTTCTTGCCGGCGATTTCAATATGCTGCAGAGCAGTCCGGTTTTTCGGAAATATTGGTCGCGGTGGGCGGACGCCTTCGCGAAGGCGGGGCGGGGGTTCGGTTACACCAAACACACCCGCTGGCACGGCGCGCGAATCGATCATGTCTTGTATGA
>CAYHZK010000110.1:0-7855 GCA_964361085.1 uncultured Planctomycetales bacterium | reverse complement strand
GCGCGGCGCCAGCGAGGAGATGAAAGACATGATCCATTCGATCAATACCATTGAGGAGAGCACGAAAAAAATCTTCGTCGCCACCGGCATCATTACGGACATCGCCGACCAGACGAATCTGCTGGCCTTGAATGCGGCTATTGAGGCGGCCCGGGCCGGGGAACACGGCAAAGGCTTTGCGGTGGTGGCTGATGAAGTCCGCCAGCTGGCGGAACGCAGCGCCGCATCCGCCAAAGAAATATCGGGTCTCATCAAAGGGAGCTCCCATCAGGTGCAAAGCGGTGTGCAATTGTCAAAGTCCACCGGCGAGGCCCTGGCGCGGATTGTGGATGATATGGGGAAGGTCGCCCTTCAGGTCAAGGCGATCACGGAGTCAACGCAGGCGCAGGCCGAGGCGATGGAGGAAGGCTCAGCCGTTATCGAATCGAATGCCTCGACATCGAAAGAGCTGTCCTCGGCGGTCGAAGATTTGACCATGCAGTCGAGTCATCTGCTGGACATGATCAAAGATTTCCGGTTTGACGAAAACGGCCTTGCGCCGCTATCCCCGACGGAGTTGTCGGTGGGGGAGAACAGAAGAATTGCGCAGCCCCTGCCGATCTGAAACACGCATTTCGCGGCGCGCCCTCTTTGCAACCGGTTTGTCAATCCGTTGTGTCGCAAGTTTGACAAGAAGAATTTGCCGCCGCCCCCGTTTTAAAAATAGACAAGGTTTTTTAACGATGGTAGGATAAGTTCCTCACAGACCTGTCGTTGCGTTTCCCCCGTTTCCCTTCAATTACCCCATACCTTGAAAGATAAAGGATGCTTCCTCTCACCAGACAGGAACGGACGGCCCTCTTGTTTTTGGCCGCTGTGATCTTCAGCGGGACTGTGCTGCAGATTGTGGTGAAAAAATTCCCGGCCGCAGCCCGGATGCTGGATTTTATGAACGGAGAACAGCTCAAACGCAAGGTGGATATCAACGCCGCGAGTCCCGGCGATCTCAACGGCATTCCGTATGTCGGGCCGGCCATGGCGCGTGAGATCTTCAACTACCGTCAAACCCATGGGCGATTTGAAAACATCGAGGACCTTAAAAAAATCAAAGGGATCGGGCCGCGACGCTATGAACGGATTGCTCCGCATGTTCGGGTCATTGGCAACTCAACGTCTCCTGCCGTTGCTGCGCAATAACAGGCCGGGACACCGGCCGTTTTTGTGGGTCATGGCGTCGTTCAGTTCCGGCATCGTCATTCATGAATACCGGCACTTTGATTTTGGAACCCTTGCCGTTCTGGCTTTGATTTGTCTCGCCGGTATTGGTATTTCTCAACGGTACAAAAATTTCGCTCCGGTTGTCCTGCCGGGCATTTTTATCCTGCTGGGAATCATTTCCGCTCATGGCCGCGGGGTCTACGGCCAGGACCATATTCTCTACCGGTCATTGAAATGGGGTGAAGGCCCTGTCACGGTCAGCGGTGTGATTGTCTCGGACATCAGGAAAACGCAGCAGTTGTACTCCCAAAAAGTCCGCTTTGAATTGGCGGTGAGGGCGGCGGAGGTGAAGGGGCAATGGCAGCGGTGCTCGGGGAAGATACTCGTCAATGTTTCGCGTTACGAGCCGCTTCATTACGGGGATGAAATCGTCGCGTCGGGCAATCTGCACTTTCCTTATCATTTTTCAAACAACGATAAATTTTCTTACCGAACCTATCTCAAGCGCAAAGGGATTCCTCTCCTGTTGAGTGTGAAAAAGACTGCGCCTCTGGAAGTCCTCCGGACAGGGCAAGGCCATCCGGTCATGGGGGGGCTTCTGAGGCTGAGGGAGCGGGGAAACAAAATTTTATCCGGCGCCCTGAATCCCCCGGAGGCCGCGATCATGCAGGCGGTTCTCCTGGGGGAGCGGTCGTATATCCCCCGGGACCTCAACGATCTCTTTGTCAAAACCGGCACGGCGCATATCCTGGCCATCAGCGGGCTGAACGTGGGTGTTGTGGTGGCTGTTTTTTTTCTGGCCTTGCGGATGCTGCCGGTCAAACACACGCGGCAATATCATTTGACGATGATCTTTGCGCTGGGTTACATGCTTGTGACGGGCGCCAGCGCCTCGGTTGTCCGGGCGACGTTGATGGTGATTGTCTTTTTAGGCGGCTTTGTCCTCGAAAGAGAAACGGACAGCGTCAACTCGTTGGCCTTTGCGGCGTTTTTAATTTTAGCGACGGATCCGATGGGGTTTTTTGATATCGGGTTTCAGCTTTCCTTTGTGAGCGTGCTGTTCATTCTGATTCTTTATCCGCGTCTTTTAGAAAGATGTTCTTCGCTGACAGACCGGTTTCCTCAAAAATTTTTTCGATACGCGGTGGAGTCCTTTGTTCTGTCATTGACGGCCTGTCTGGGTGTCGCGGGGTTGATCGCGTATTACTTTGAAATCGTAACCCCTCTGACGGTCGTGGCCAACCTTTTTGTCGTTCCTTTGAGCACGGCGGCGAATATCCTGGGGATAGGATTGTTGCTTGCGGGCCTGGTGTCCCCGTGGCTGGCCGCGCTGTTTGCGGTGTGTCTGAAATTCACTCTGAACCTCATGGTCCTGGTCATGTTTTATGGCTCGCAGGTGCCGGGCGCCTGCTTTTATCTGAAAAATACCGCGCTTTGGCATATCGGCATCTATTATGCCGCGCTGGCGGTTGTGGTTGTTTTTCTTCGTGCCCCGTCGATTGACAAAGCCGGGTAACTGTGTTAGATTGACGCAAAAATACCGCAATCCCGAAGAGAAGGACTTCATGAAACGTTCACTTGGATTCCCAGTCGCAATCGTAATCCTATTGTTTTTTTCTTCCCCTTCCTTGGCTTTTTGGATCTGGACGCCGGAAAGCGGCAAATGGGTCAACCCGAAGTATGCCGTCAAAGAGACACCCCAGGACCATCTCGCCTACGCCAGGAATTTTTTGGAGGCCAAGGATTACAAAAAAGCCCGGGACGAGTTTCAAAAGCTGCTGAAACATTACCCCAGGGCCCGCGAGGCGGCCGAGGCGCAGTACTATATCGGGTTGTCTCAGGAAAACGAGGGACAGTCCGCGCAGGCTTTTAAGAGCTATCAGGTCGTGATTCAGAAATACCCTTTCAGCGAACGGTCCGGAGAGATCATCAAGCGTCAATACG
Source organism: uncultured Planctomycetales bacterium (assembly GCA_964361085.1). GTDB lineage: Bacteria > Omnitrophota > Gorgyraeia > Zapsychrales > JANLHA01 > CAYHZK01. Next base: position 4,714 of record CAYHZK010000110.1, on the reverse strand, counting down.
AGATCGGCAATCAACTGATGGAGGGAAAGGATTCCAAAAATAAATTTGTCAAGACGGTTGTCGGCGGGGATTATGATGTGATCGAGGTCTTCCGGGCCGTGATCAAAAATGCCCCCTACGGCGAATACGCGGCCCCCGCGCAGTATAAAATCGGGTTGTATCTCCTGGGGAAAGCGATGCATCAGGAGGCCCGGGATGAATTTGAAAAGACGATCAACGATTATCCCAGCAGCGAATGGGCCAAGGCCGCGAAATACCAGATCGCCCTCGCGGACGCGATGAGGTCCTCGAAACCCCAGTACGATCAGAAGATCACGGCATCAGCGGTCAATGAGTTCAAAGATTTTTTGAAAGAATACCCCGACGCCGAGCTGTCCCAACAGGCGCAGGGGCAGATCGACCACCTGCGGGAAAAAGAGGCTGAAAATTATTTTGTCATCGCCGAGTTTTATGAAAAACAAAAGCAGCCGGAATCGGCCAAGATTTATTACACGACGATCGTTGAGGATTATAAAAATACGTCCTGGGCTCCCAAGGCCTTGACCAAGATACGGCAACTTAACCAGCAGTGAAAAAAATATTTCCAACCCTGACGCTTCTGATTCCGCTGATCCTGTGTTCGTGCGGATATTCCACCCATTCGTCTCTGCCCAGCCGTTTTCGCACGATCCATGTCGAGGCCTTCGCCAACAAAATCGATTTTGCTGACGAGAGAAGCCGCAATCCCTATTTACCTCTCCTTGAGGTTAAGGCCCGCGACGCGGTCGTGCGCCGTTTTCAGTTCGACGGCGCTTTGCGCATTGCCAAATCCGAGGCCGCGGATCTCATCCTGAAGGGTGAGCTGATCCATTACGACCGTACGGCCCTGCGTTATACCGACAGTCGGGACGTTCAGGAATATCGCGTGCAGATTCAGGTCAACCTCACCATGTGGGATACGGCCAACAACCAGGTGATGTGGGAAGAAAAAGGTTTTACCGGCGAGGCAGATTATTTTGTCACCGGCCCCGGCGCCACCTCGGAGAGCGAAGCCGTAGTCCGCGCCACCACAGACCTTGCCCGCCGGATCGTCGAGCGCGCGATCGAAGACTGGTGACTCCCGCATATGACCTATCTTTTTCTTGGAGAGGATAATCCGCAAAAGGAAAGTCAGCTCTCAGACCTCAAAAAAAAATGGCTGACCTCGCCCGAGGCCTTTCGTTTTGATTGGGAGGTTCTTTACGGTTATCAGCTCGACCCGCACAAACTCCAAAAAGCCCTTTTGGCCCTGCCGGCGGTCGCGGAAAAACGTTTGGTCTTCATCCGGGAGATCGAACGCCTCAATGAACACAATCAGGATTTTTTAGTGAAGTTCGTGGCGACACCCCAGGACCATCTGATTTTGATCCTGGAGTCCCGGTCCTTGGGCGGGAGCGACAGCTTTGTCCAAAAGATTCATTCTTTTGTTAAAGTCGCGGAATCCCGGAAAACGGCTAAGGACAATGTTTTTAACATGACCCGGGCGATGACGGGGGGCCAGGATGTCCAGGCGCTTAAGATTTTATCGGAACTTTTGTCCGACGGGACGCACCCGTTGCAGATTATGGGCGGGATTGTCTGGGCCTGGGGGGAGCAACGCGGCCGGCTTGGCGCGGAACGATTTGAAAAAGGCCTCCATGCGTTGCAGGAGGCCGATCTTAATATCAAAAGGTCGCGGCTGCAGCCGGACCATACGCTGGAAATCTTGATTGTGAAGTTGGCCGTAATCCTGCGCTGAAACCTGATTTTAGGAAAATGCCGGGGGTGATCCGTGTTCAGCGGGCTCGCCCGCCTTCGGCGGACTAATCTTTGAGGCTCAAAACCAGCCGGCTGAAGCGCGATTTACGACGGGCGGCGGTCTTGGTGTGCAGGACATTCCGTTTGGCCGCTTTATCAAGTTTTTTGTAAAGCGTCTTCAGATTAACCTGGGCTTCGGCCTTATTGTTGTCCTTCACATAACCGAGGAATTTTTTGATGGTGTGTTTGAGTTCGGTCTTGATGTCAAGGTTGTGCAGACGTCGGGCCTTGGTTTTGCGTAATTCTTTAATAGCAGTTCTGCGCTGTGGCAAGGGAATCACTCCTTTCTAACTTGAATAAGGCCCCTAATATACCAAAGAGGTTTTTGAATGTCAAACAATAATTCCCATCCCGACTCCCACCGTTCGCTGATCAAATCGTCTTCCATCATCGCGGCCGGGACTTTAAGCTCGCGGATTTTGGGGTTTGTCCGGGACATGATCCTGGCTAAACTTTTTGGAACGGGCTGGCGGGCGGACGCCTTTTTTGTGGCCTTGCGGATCCCGAATTTGTTCCGGGACCTGGTGGGGGAGGGCGCCAGCAATTCGGCGGTTGTTCCCATCCTGTCGGAATACTTAGTCAGGAAAGAACGAAAAGAATATTGGCATCTGGTCAGTGTGATCTTGATCTGGGCGCTGATGATCTTAAGCGCCTTGACGACGGCGGGAATGTTCTTTGCCCCGGTTATCGTGCGGCTGATAGCGCCGGGCTTCATGGCCGAACCGGAGAAGCTGGCTCTGACGATCCGGTTGACCCGGATCATCTTTCCCTATCTGATCCTGATCGGCCTGACGGCTTACAGCATGGCGGTGCTGTATGTTTTCCGTTCTTTTGTTACGCCGGCGTTCAGCCCTTGTCTTTTTAATATCGCGGTGATCGTCAGCGCGTTTGTTTCCCCGTCCTTTTTGACGGAGCCCACGTATGGCCTGGCGGCCGGGGTTTTAGCCGGCGGGGTTTTGCAGCTCTGGGTTCAGATCAAACCGGTGAAGGCCGCGGGGATGGTGTGGCAATGGCCCAAAACGCTGTCGCATCCGGGCGCCGCCCGGATGGGGCAATTGCTGTTGCCCCGCATGGTGGGGGCCGGGGTGTATCAGCTCAACCTGGTCGTCGACACCTTCTGCGCCTCGTTGTCGCATGTCGTGGGCGCGGGCGGGATTTCGGCGATTTATTATGCCAATCGCGTGATCCAGTTCCCCCTGGGGGTTTTCGGGTTTGCCTTGATCTCGGCGGCATTGCCGGCGCTGTCGGGATTGGCGGCCAAAAAGGACATGGCGCAATTCAAGCGCACTCTGATTTTCTCTGTTGAGAATATTTTTTTTATCCTGGTTCCGCTCAGCGTCCTCATGGTGCTGCTGGCCGAACCGGTGATCCGGATATTGTTTGAACGGGGGGAATTTGGCCGTTACTCGACGGACATCACGTCCTTGGCGCTCATGTTTTATGCCCTGGGGCTTTTTAGTTTTGGAGGATCGAAAATCGTCGTGACGGCCTTTCACGCCCTTCAGGATACGCGCACGCCGGTCAAGGTCGCGGCCGTGTGCCTGGTGATCAACGCGATTTTGAATTTTCTCCTGATGGGGCCTTTGAAGGTCGGGGGGATTGCCCTGGCCAGCGCTCTTTCGGCCACGGTGAATTTTTTTTGGCTGTTCTATCTTCTGAATAAAAAACTTGGGGTGATGGAGTGGGGGTTTAAAAGTTTTCTTTTTAAGGTTGCGGGCGCCTCGGTTGTGATGGGTGGGGTGATTGAAATCCTGCAGGGCGTTTTGGACCCTTTAGCCTTGCCTGAGATTGTCGAACTGGCTGTCCTCGGCGGTGCGGGATTGGGGGCTTATGGCGCGGTCTGCTTTTTGTTAAAGATCGAGCAGGTCCACAAAGTCTGGGACGTGATTCAAGAGCGTTTGCCATGAAAACAATGACAAATATTCAGGCCAGGATTCAATCGCTGCCCCTTTTGAGCGGGGTGTATCTGATGAAGAATGCGGCCGGACATGTGATTTACGTCGGGAAGGCCGTGTCGTTGCGCAAGCGGGTGCAGTCGTATTTTAGGGCAACACAGGGCGTTTCCAAAACGGATTATCTGGTCCAGGAGATTGCCGACATTGATTGTGTTCAGACCCACAGTGAGGCCGAGGCCTTGATCCTCGAGGCCAGTCTGATCAAGCAGTATCGGCCCAAATACAATGTGGAGTTGCGGGATGATAAAAGTTACCCCTACATTGAAATCACCGGGGAGACGTTTCCCCGGATCGCCGTCGTGCGTCCGAGGGAGAGGAGCAAAACGTCCCGGTATTACGGCCCGTACGTCAACGTCAAGCTGATCCGCGAGGCCCTGACGATCATCCGCAGGATTTTTCATTTCCGCACCTGCGATCCTTTTCCCCGCAAGGAATGCCTGGATTACCACATCGGCCTTTGCGACGCGCCGTGCATTGAAAAGATCCACGAAGCAGAGTATGCCCGCAATATTCATAACGTCTGTCTCATCCTCGAGGGGAAAAAAGACGAGCTTTACCGCGGGCTTAAAGAGGAGATGGAGGAGCTGGCCCGTGCCAAAAAGTTTGAGGCGGCGGCGAAGGTGCGCGATCAGATCCGGGCGATCGGCGCCCTGTACTCCGGGACGCCGGATTTGAATTATTACAAAGAGGCCGAACAGCTGCAGCGGGCCCTGGGGTTGCCGCGGCTTCCCGAGCGCATCGAGGCCTTTGACATTTCAAACATCATGGGCAGCCAGAGCGTGGGGTCGATGGTATCATTTTTTGGCGGGAGGCCGGATAGGGGGCAGTACCGGCGGTTTCGCATCAAGGAGGTGAAGGGGATCGATGATTTTGAAATGATTGCAGAGGTGGTCCGCCGCCGCTATTCCCGTTTGAGACGGGAGGGCCTTACTTTCCAAGACCTT
>CAYHZK010000109.1:0-7857 GCA_964361085.1 uncultured Planctomycetales bacterium | reverse complement strand
GCCTTGAGGCTTGCGAGATTGATGTCACGGATTTTTTCCAGTTCTTCATTGGTGAATGATCAGACGACGAATCTTGCCACGATCCGCGGGCTCCTGAGTTTTAAGAAAGGCAGCCCCGTTCCGTTATCCGACGTGGAGCCGGCCAGGGAGATTGTGAAGCGTTTTGCGACGGGGGCCATGAGTTACGGTTCCATCTCGAAAGAGGCCCATGAAACGCTCGCGATTGCGATGAACCGTTTGGGCGGGTTTTCGAATACCGGCGAGGGCGGGGAAGACCCCGAACGTTTTAAACCGCTTCCCAACGGCGACTGGAAGCGCAGCCGTATCAAGCAGGTCGCGCAGGGACGGTTCGGCGTCACCATCGAATACCTCGTCAACGCCGATCAATTGCAGATCAAGATGGCTCAGGGGGCCAAGCCCGGCGAGGGCGGTCAACTGCCGGGGCACAAGGTCAGCAAGGAGATCGCCAGGACCCGGTACACAACACCGGGCGTGCAGCTCATTTCTCCGCCGCCGCACCATGATATTTATTCCATTGAGGATCTGGCCCAGCTGATTCATGATTTGAAAAATGCCAATCCGCGGGCCGATGTTTCGGTCAAGCTCGTCTCGGAAATCGGTGTCGGCACGATTGCCGCCGGCGTGTCCAAGGGAAAAGCCGATCACGTTTTGATCAGCGGTTACGAAGGGGGCACGGGCGCGTCACCGCAAACCTCCATCAAACACGCGGGGCTGCCCATGGAACTGGGGATCGCCGAGACCCAGCAGGTCCTGGTCATGAACGACCTGCGCGGACGCATCCGGGTGCAGACCAACGGGCAGCTGAAGACCGGCCGCGACGTCGTGATCGCCGGGATGCTGGGCGCCGATGAATTTGGTTTTTCGACGATCGCCCTGGTGTCTTTAGGATGCATTCTCTTGCGCAAATGCCATTTGAACACCTGCTCCGTCGGGATCGCGACCCAGGATCCGGAATTGCGAAAGCTGTTTACCGGACTCCCCGATCACGTGGTGAATTTCTTTACCTTTGTCGCGGAGGAAGTCCGCGAGATCATGGCGGAACTGGGCTTTCGAAAATTCAACGAGATCATCGGCCGCGTCGATTGCCTCGATACCCGGGACCTGGTCAGCCACTGGAAGACCAGGGGCATCGACCTGACCAATATTTTGCATAAACCCGATGTGCCCGTTCATGTCGCGATCCATCACGGGGGGCGGCAGGATCACGGCCTTGAAAAAGCGCTAGACAACACCTTGATTGAAAAATGCCGTGAGGCCCTGGATCATCAAAAAACGGTCCGCCTCGAGAGCCCGATCCACAATACCAATCGCACGGTGGGGACGATGCTGAGTTCCGAGATTGCCCGTCGCTACGGTCTCGCCGGGCTGCCCGACGACACGATCCGGATCAAGTTTGAAGGTTCGGCGGGACAGAGTTTCGGCGCTTTTCTCGCTCACGGGGTGACGTTGACGCTGGAGGGCGACGCCAATGATTATGTCGGCAAAGGGCTTTCCGGCGGGAAATTGATCATTTATCCCTCAAAGCGGGCGACGTTTGCTCCCGAAGACAACATGATCGTCGGGAATGTCGTTCTTTACGGCGCGATCCAGGGAGAGGTTTTTTTTCGAGGCCTGGCCGGGGAACGGTTCGCGGTCAGGAACAGCGGGGCCCAGGCCGTTGTGGAAGGGGTGGGCGACCATGGCTGCGAGTACATGACCGGCGGGCGGGTGGTGGTTTTAGGGAACACGGGACGCAACTTTGCCGCGGGGATGAGCGGCGGGATCGCTTATGTGTGGGACAGGAGCGGCGACTTCAAAAATAATTGCAATTTAGGAATGGTGGAAATTTTTCCCGTCGAGGACGACGCCGACGTCAAAGAGCTGCGCGCCTTGATCGAGAAACACGCGCAATACACCGGCAGCACTGTGGCCGAATCTGTGTTGGCCGGCTGGAAAACGGCCCTGCCGCAGTTTAAAAAGGTTTATCCTGTCGATTACCGCAGGATCATTGAAGAGGCAGCCGGGGTCAAGGATCAGGACCTCTCCGCAACCAAAGCCGGTTCACTGGAAACGCATCATGGGTGACATCAAAGGGTTCATGAAATATCCCCGTCAGGACTTCAAAAAGGAGCCTGCCGCGGAACGCGTCAGGCACTGGAAAGAATTTTATCTGGAGATGGCCGACGAGGATCTCCGTCATCAGGGCGGCCGGTGCATGGATTGCGGTGTCCCGTTTTGTCAATCCGGGTGTCCGATCAATAACATCATCCCCGACTGGAACGATCTTGTTTTTAAAGGCCGCTGGCAGGAAGCCGTCGAGCGGCTGCACAAGACCAACAATTTTCCCGAGTTCACCGGACGGGTCTGTCCCGCCCCTTGCGAAAATTCCTGTGTGCTCGCGATCAATCAGCCCGCGGTGACGATCAAAAATATCGAGGTGTCGATCATCGAAAAGGCCTATCGCGAAGGCTGGGTCAAGCCGGTCTCGCCGCAGCACCGTTCCGGAAAAAAGGTCGCTGTCGTGGGGTCCGGGCCGGCGGGGTTGGCCTGCGCGGACCAGCTCAACAGGGCCGGCCACGACGTGACGGTCTATGAAAAAAACGAGGTTCTCGGCGGACTTTTGGCGCTGGGGATTCCGGATTTTAAACTCGAGAAATGGGTGATTGAACGCCGGCTGAAGCGCATGGCCCAGGAAGGCGTTAAGTTCAAGACCGGGGCCCATGTTGGTGTGGATGTTCCCGCTCAGGATTTGGTCAAACGGTACGACGCGGTTGTTTTATGCGGCGGGGCGGAACAGTCCAGGGACATCCCTGTCCCCGGACGCGAGCTTCGGGGGGTGCATTTTGCCATGGATTTTTTGACCCGGCAGAACCGGATCAATCAGGGACAGAAAGTCCCGGCAAACGAACATATCTCGGCTGAAGGAAAAAAAGTCGTTGTGCTCGGCGGCGGGGATACGGGCTCCGACTGTATCGGCACGGCCAAACGCCAGGGCGCTGTTGTCGTCAAGAATTTTGAACTTTTGAGCCGTCCCCCGACGCAGCGTTCCGCCGACAACCCGTGGCCCCATTGGGCGTTCATTGAGCGCACGTCCACTTCTCACGAAGAAGGGGCGGACCGCGATTACGGGGTTTTGACGAAGAAGTTTTCCGGAGAGAACGGCGTCGTCAAGAAACTCCATGCCGTCTGGCTGGAGTTCGGCCCCAAGGATCCTGCAACGGGACGAAGTGCTATGAAAGAAATCCCCGGTTCCGAGTTTGAAGTGGAGGCGGATCTGGTTTTGCTGGCGTTAGGGTTTCTCGGCCCGGTCAAAAACGGTTTGCTGAATGACCTGGGTGTGCCCATGGATGAACGCGGCAACGTCAAGACCGACGCTAACAAAATGACCAGCATCGCCGGGGTTTTTTCCGCCGGGGACATGCGCCGCGGTCAATCCCTGGTCGTGTGGGCCATTCAGGAAGGCCGTTCGGCCGCCGAAGGGGTTCACCGTTATCTGACATCGGAGCTTGTCCGGAAAACTTGAGGAGAAAATTATGCAAGGTTTTGTTTGTGTGTTGATGGTGAGTTTGTTTGTCGCGGGATGCGGGTCGCAAAAAGCCGAAGAGCAACCCGTGCAGCGCGAAGGCAAGGGTGTTGCGACAGCCCCGCAGAATCATCTTGAACAGGGCGTGCGGTTTCTTCAGCAAGCGAACCCCAAGGCCGCCATCGAAAGTTTTGACGCGGCCATCAAAGAAAATCCGCGGGATGCCCAGGGCTACCTCGTCCTGGGACAGACCTATCTGCGCATGGGCAATCTCCCCCGGGCCATTGACACGCTCAATGCCGCGACCTATGTTGCGCCGGATCACGGCGAGGCGTATTATCTTTTGGCGATGAGTTACGGATTGTCCGGCAAACCCGACCTGGCCCGCGCCTATGCCCAAAAGAGCATTGCTGTTTTCCGCCAGAGCAAAGATGAGGCTAATTTCAAACGCGCCATCGGTTTGTTACAGAGCCTTTCGCAGCCGGCGGAGTAGTTTCTAAAAGGCGGACAATGGCTGTCCCTCTCATCTTTGCCGCAGTCCTCTTTTATCTTTCTTTCCCGAATTATTTCTCTCTTTATGGCCTCTGGCCGCTCGCAGCCGTTTTTGCCGTCCCCCTGTTTTTTACTTTTGAGAAAAGAAGTTTAACTCGCCGAATCATCCTCGGGTTTTTGTTTGGCCTCCTGGCCAATGGCCTGGCCGTCAACTGGATGATCCCTTACAGTTTCAAGGGATATGTTTTTCTGGTGCTGGTGCTCGCCGTCCAGCCCGTCCTTTTCGCTGTTCTTTATCCCCGACGAGCATTTCGAAATCCGCTTTTAAAAATGATCTATGTCCCCGCCGCCTGGGTTGTCTCGGAGTATGTCCGCGCCCTTGCGATGAGGGGAGAATCCTGGAACCTCGCCCACACCCAGACCTTTCACCTCCCGCTCCTTCAGCTTGCCAATCTGCTGGGGTCTTACAGCATTTCTTTTGTCCTGATGGTTGTGAATATCTGTATCTATCAGGCGATTTTGGAATCCAGAAATTTCAAAAATGATATCTCTGTCGCAGTGGCTCTTGTCGCGGTTGTCTATGGATATGGATATCTTTCACTGCAGCCATCCCTGATGAATGAGGGGGCGTTTCGTCTTGGCGCGTTACAGCCCAATATCAATTATCGCGGACAATTCGGGAGGGAACGGCTCATGAACATCGCGGAGGACCATCTGAATCTGACCGCCGCCGCCCTTAAGCGTTCGAAGCCCGACCTTATCGTCTGGCCGGAGACCGCGGTCCCGACGGATATCCTGGCGGACGCGGAGATGAAAAATAGAATTCAGGACGTGGTCAGGACATCGCGGGTTCCGCTGTTGACGGGGGCGGCCCTTCAAAAGGACGGGCAGGACCACAACAGCGCTGTTGTGTTTGACCGGCAAGGGGAGGTTGCCGGCGTTTATCATAAGCAATATCTTGTGCCTTTGAGCGAGTATATTCCGGCGGGAGTGTTCTGGAAAACGTCGGCAAGGATTTTTAAGATCGAAAGCTTTGGTTTCGCGCCGGGCCGTGATTCGGGGGTGATGCCGGTCCCGGAGACAACGAAAAAATTCGCCGTCCTGATCTGCTCGGAGGATAACATCAGTTCGCTCATGCGCCGCAACGCGGGCGACGGGGCTGACTTCGCGGTTGTGTTGCTGAATAACGGCTGGTTTTTTCAGAAGAGCGGCCTGGTGATGCACGGCCAGCATTCGATCATGCGCGCCGTCGAGAACGGACTGCCCGTCGTGCGGGTCGCCAATACCGGCTGGTCCTGCCTGATCGACCCGAAAGGGCGTGTCGTTGACGGTTCCTTTGATTCCTTGGGGCGGCGGATGTTTTTTGAATATCGGATCCCACCGGGAACACGACGGACACTTTACAATATTATCGGAGATACCTTTTGCTGGCTCTGCGCGGCTTTTGTTATAATGAGCCCGCTAGTTATGCGGGATGACCGGTGAGACTGCTCGCTCCATGACGGCTTAGGCGTCAAAAGATTTTTCGGGCACTCGCTCACATAACTCCTCACCGCTTTCGGCGGTTCGTCAAACAATGTGAGCTAAAAGCGTGCCCGTAAAATTTTTGACAAGCCGTCGAATTCCGCGAGCAGTCTCACCGGTCATCCCGCAAGAGCGTTTCTGCAAAGGATATGATGAATCGATATGTCATTTTTTTAATCATTATTTTTGCGGCAATAAGCGGGACAGCCGAAGGCGGGGGGGCTGTTGCCAAACGGCAGCAGGCCGGCGAGGCCAGGGCCCATGTCAAACCGCGCATTGCGGCTCCGCCGGTTGTTGTTTTCCCTCCGGTGTCGCAAGACGAGGTTAAGGATGTCGCCGATCTGAGCGATGTGGTGGCGTCCCTGAAGATTTCAAGCCGCGCCTGGGCCTTGCTCATCGATCAGGAGGCCAAGGAGGTTGTGGTCTGGCAATTTATGCAGGATTTCAGGCGGGCCGGGATCACGATCAGCAAGCCGCCTCCTTTTTATGTGCAAACGATCGACGCGATGGCGCAGGGCGACCCGCAGATGCTCCAGCAGCCCTTCGACCGGCTGTTGCAGGTTGTGGCGATCATGGAATACGATTTCGATAACGGCCAGGACAAAGACGCCCTCGCCCGAAAAGTTTTGAGCCCCCAGGCCTTTGAGCACAATAAAAAACGTTTGGGGCTGAAATAACCCTTTGTTTTTTTTCAATTCTATTTGATCATGCCGCATCGTTTATCCCACCTGACTTTATTATTCTGTATCCTGCTCCTCAACGCGGTTTTTCTCATGTTTAACGCGCTGCGGTGTTTCAATTTTCATGACATGTGTTTTGCAATCGACGGCGGTTGGAGGATTTTGAACGGCCAGCGCCCTTATGTGGATTTTATTTATTTCAGCGGGCCGGTTCATCTTTATTTGTATGCCTTGTTTTTTAAAATCTTCGGATTCGGGAAAACCGCGATATTAGCCTACCTTCTGACGACAAGCTCGTTGATGATGGCCAGCATTTTTTTATTATCCTCCAGGCATCTGCCTTTGGTGATTGCCTCCGGCACGACGTTCCTGACGGGCGTTTCGTTCTATTGGTCCATATCCCATCCCTGGCACAGTCAAACCGCGCATCTGTGGGGAGTCCTAGGAATTGTCCTCCTGCCCGGCCGATTGCCGTTTCAAAATAAGCGAATGGCTTTCTGGACCGGCATGATCTGCGGGTGGTTTGGGCTTTTGTCGTTTATGACCAAGAGCAACATCGGCGGGGCGTACAGCCTTTTATTTTTTGTTGTCCTGGCGATGACGCCGTTTTCCCGGAGCGCCGTTTTAGGATGCCTGACGGGATTCCTTACGGAAGGGGCGGTGTGGATGATGTGCATTGCCCCGCGGGAATATCTGCGTCAGATGCTGGAGTACAGCCAGCACCGGTTCGGTCTGATGTCGCAGACGGCGCCGTTATTCGATAACTTTTACTGGATTCCTTTTGTGATTGTTCTTACAATAACGTTGCCTCACTGGAAAAAGATGAAGGAGCTGTTGGCCATTTTTACCGGGATTTTTTTAATCGCGGTCTTCACGATTTATTCCGAGGCCATTGAGCATCGCTTCAATATTTTTTTGTGGGGGCTTTTGTTGACGTTCGGATTCATTCTGATTTACCGCGTCAGGGAAATCGATAAAGCCCGGGGACGCGAAAGGCTTTGGACGCTGGCCGCGGGGGCCTTGGCCGGCATCATGCTCTGGTGGACCGTCGTGGCTGTCAAGTATGGATTTGAACTGAAGGTCTGGGCGTACGGCGGGAAAGACCCCGTCGGGGATTATGAGATCAAAATTCCGGCCTTGCAAGGCTGGCGTTGCCGCCGGGACCAGGGAATCGCCCTCGACGGTTTGGCGGAGTACATTCAAGCCCATGTTCCATCCGGGAAGACCCTGCTGGTAGGCGACCGACATGCAAATTCTGTATGCCTTGACCCGGCGCGATAGTTTTCGAAAGATTCCCGTCTTTGATCTCCAGGAGGGGGATGCCCCTGTCCCCGGACGTCAGGTCGAGAGGGTCAGGGCGGCCATCAGAAGCGCCCCGCCCTACTGGATCGTCACAGATTTGGTCAGTTACCACAAGGTGCTTCCTTATATTGGAATCACCCCCGAGATCCGGGACCGCTATGTTTTCGAAAAGAAATTCGGAAGATACGCTATTCTCAAAAACAGATGATGAGGTGGGCCGATGACGAAAATCTCATTCGTTTTTTCTTTTTATAATGAAGAGGAGACCCTGCCTTTTTTGATCAAAAATGTGCGGGAGGTCATGGCCCGGGAGGAACATTACGAAATTATCTTTGT
>CAYHZK010000108.1:0-7859 GCA_964361085.1 uncultured Planctomycetales bacterium | reverse complement strand
CTTCTTAAGCACAACCGTCCCCGTCCCCAAAACACAAAACTCCCCCACCGCCCCGCCCCACACGGGCGGGATAAAAAGAAGAAAGGAAATGAAAGATATTAAGATTCTCATCATGGATTCCGTAAGCTTATTGTTTTGCCAGCCATTCTGCTGTTTCTTTCTTAAATCTTTCCAGGGCATCCAATTTTCCCGTCAAGGCAGCATAGACCTTTCTTGAGTCCAGTTTTACATATTCATGAATGAGCACATTTCGAAACCCGCCGAACCCCTCAAGGCTGTCTGACAACTCCTGCGATATAATCTTCTGCCCGGCAAGCCTCTTGATAATCTCCTCATACTCATCGCAGTATTCCCTGTAGAGACCCGAAAGGATATGCGCGCCGATGTCAAAGATCATCTCTGCTACGAGTATGAAACCACGTTCCACGATCCATTGTGTTTTGATGTCCGATTGATATTTATCCCACGCAAGGCCTTTATACTCTTCGAGCACCCTCAGCGCCTGATCAATCTTCAGAAGCCGCTCTTCAACGCTTTCCCGTTTAAATACCATGGCTCAGTCCCCCATAAAAGTTGCGGCGATATATCGCGCGTATGTGTTTAAAGTCCATATAGGCCTGCCAGGCCTTCATCTCAAAATCATTGAGCATATCCTCATCCCTGCAATAAATGACCCTGCCCTCTTTGACAACCTGATACCTGAAACTCGCAGGCTTATCACTCAGGGTCACAAGGTCAATCCTTTCGGTGCCAAGAGCCCTTGTCACCTTCGCCCATAGTTCCATATAACCATCCAGCGAAATCCCCGGCGCAACAATGGCAATGTCGATATCGGAGGTCTTTCTCGCCTCTCCTGTGGCACGAGAGCCGAAGAGATAGGCGATTTTGACCTCTTTGAATTCATGCAAGAGGGTTGAAAGTATCTTGGCAATCTCTTGAATATTCACAGCGCTTTCCCATTTTCCCGTATCACTGACCAATAATATTATGGATTCCGTATCTCGCCGGCCTTCTTTAAGGCGGCCCCGGCCTCGGCCGCCTGGCCGGTCATGCTTAACAAATTCGCATAGGATTCCAGCACATCCGCCATTTCCGTCGACGTCTCGCCGTAGGCCTTCTGTGTGGCGATCAGGCAGAGCCGGAATTCCTGCCGTGCCTCGGCGATCCGGCCGTTCGTGAGGTATATCTCCGCTTTTTTAAGCAGCACCTTGGCTCGCAATGAGTCATAACGTCCCACCCGTTTGAGGTGCCCCAAAAGTTTATCCGCCTGCTCGATTGTCACCACGTCATCGATCTTCATGGCCTCTTCCATCGAGGTCTGCGCGCAGCAGGGATCGGCCAGCAACGCCAAAACAACGGCCGCAATCAATCCCTTTGTCGTGAACCATACTTTCATACACGATCCCTCAATTCTTAAAATCAATACTCTCAGTGTCCAGAACCGGTATCGGCTGACCAAGGAATGTTATCTGGCCGGTGACTTTATCAAAGGTGAGCACCTGCATCTCGTAAAACGTTGTGGGAGGCGAACCTTTGATGATCTCGCTGGTCACCAACGCGTAAATCTGGCCGTTTCGGTCCACACTGATATCCCCGTTGACAAGGACCACATCAGGCCGCGGATTGATGAGGGGAATGACCAACTCAGCGGCGCCGGTTGAAAGATTGATTTTCACCAACCGGATGTCGTTGCCATCCGCTGGATTTTGAGGATCAGTAGGATCGTTCGCCCAGATTCCCCACAGATAGCCGGTGGACGAATCATAGTCCAGAAGCTCCGTCAATTCCTCGGTAGGATCGGTCGGGACCGGCAGGCCGGTGATGAGCTTAGGGTCCGTGACCACCCCTGTGGCGGGGTCGATCTTCACCAGATAATGCGTGTAGGGATAAGGGAAAGCGGAGGTTATTCCATACATCTGTCCGGATCCGTCGAAAGCTATGGCATCGACAAAATGTCCCGCAGGCAGGCCCGACCCGGAATAATCCAGCGCCGTGGGACCGCTCAAGAGCGTTTCAAGGGCGGGGTCAATGGCAAACAATTCTCCGGTTTCATTTAAGAAATAAAGTGAACCATCCGATGGGTGGACCTCAACAAAACTGGCCTCCAGGATTTCATCCTGGCCCAGCAGGGTGCTGTCGCCGTTGGATGGACTCAGGAGGTATAAACTTGTGTCGGCTAAAACATACAAATTTTTCAATGTTAAGGTCATATCCCCAAAATCAATGACGCCTCCCGGGACAGGGTCTCTTTCGGCAGACAAAGCGCTCAGGAGATCTCCAGCAGCATTGGTGGATGATGCCTTACAGGAAATACCCCCTACCCCCGTCGGAAGACTGCTGATCGTAAATGTTCCGTCAGCCTGGCTGAGAGTTGCAGACCCTAAACAAATCACGGGGACATCCCCAACAGGATTTCCAGCGACATCAACGATCCTCCCACCAACGGTGGTCAACGGATCTGGAAGGACATTCACATGAACGTCCTCTGCCGCCGTTAAATTCCCGCCATGATCCGTTGTGGATGCTCCAAGAGTTAATATACCGGCGTCCGCCGGGGCGCTGTATTGAAAAATAAACGGTTCCCGGGTCCCCGTAGCGCTCAAACTTCCATTGACAAAAAGGTCCACCTTGGCCACGCTCACATCATCCTTGGCCTCCACATCAATCTGAAGATGACCCCCGGTCACAACGGTGGTCCCCTCGAGAGGACTTACAATCCTCACCGTGGGATGGACCCCATACGAATCTGTCCGGGACAAATATTGCCCGATAAACAATTTCGATAACCCCGTCACGCCGAAATCATCAAGAGAAAGAAAAGTATCTGTTATCAAGTAAAGATACGTGTCATCAACGGCGATGCCTGTGCCGGAAGCATCACCTAGACCTGAGAAATCCAAAATCGCGCGGAAGATCGGGATCGCCGGATCTTCGATACTGACAATAGGGACAGCATTCACAAAAAGAATATCCGCCAAAAAAGCCAACCCCGTTCGGATCACCACATCCACAGGGATAAACTGGGAGGCCAGATTGCTCATGATCCGGGGAGAAAATGGGTTGCTGATATCGACAACACTCAACCCTCCTTCAAATGAAGTCACATAGGCGATCATGTTGTCGACGGTCACAGCTTTGGCGGCATCTAAGATCCCGATCTGCCCCGTCAAAACCGGAGCCGCGGGATTGGAAACATTGATCAGGCGCAGGGTACTGGGGTAGCCCCGGTCCGTCACTAATACGATGTCTCCCGAGATAGCGATCCCATTGGCGACTGCCGGGGTATCAAACGACCCAACAATCACCGAGGTTGACGGATTTGAAACATCAATGATCTGCAGCCCGGCCGCCCCATCGGCCACATACGCCATAGGCCCCTTGACGACAACCTTTTGGGCCGTCCCCGGCGTTTCGACCGCGCCCACCATCACAGGAAACAAAGGCGCGCTGATGTCAACCACCCGCAGTCCGGCGCTGTTGGCAATAAACGCCGTGTTCCCAACAATCTCAATATCAATCGCCGGCCCACCCAGCGCTGTTAAACTGCCCACAATCAAAGGATTTAGCCGGTCGGAGACATCCACCACCTGCAGTCCGGCGGAACCCGCCGCAATATAGGCGTAGTTCCCGGCAACAGCCACATCATTGGCGAATCCAGGGATCGGCAACTGGGACAAGGCCACCGGAGAGAACGTCGAGACATCCACATTGACCGTATCGCTAAAGCCGTTATTGCCGACGGTGACAACACAATTGCCATTGGCCCCCGCGTAAACACGGCCGTCTTCGACGCCGAAATTACAAACCGTTAAGTCGCTCGAGCTGTACGTTGTTCCTCTCACCGATGAAACCAGATCGATCGTTGATCCGTCCTTGAGGTTGCCGGTCACCCGCAGCCGCAGCGAGGCCGCGCCCACAATCGTATTGACGACCAGACTGGCGTCCGATGGCGCAGCGTCAAGAGATGACAGGGCCTGCGCCAGGTTATAGCTCGAACTGTCCAAAGGATTGGACCCGGTTAAAATCTCCAGACGATCCTTGATCCCGTCCCCGTCCGAATCCGCCAGCAGGGGATTGGCGACAACGCCGTCCTGCCCCGGATTGACCTCTTCGCCGTCGCTGAGCCCGTCGCCGTCGGTGTCCGCGTTGCGGATCGCCGTCCCGATGTCATATTCCTCTTTATTCGTCAGCCCGTCGCCGTCAGGGTCTTCAAAGGCATCGACAGGGTCATTGGGATTAAGCCCCTGATCCCGTTCCCAGTCATCCGCAAGACCGTCCCCGTCCGTATCCGGGTTTGTTCCCGAGGTAACAGTCAAAAGAATGGAACTTAAGACCATTTCGTTGGAGGCTGAAATCAAGATCTTTCCCAACCCCGTCGCCGTAACCAGCCCGTCGGCTGAAACCGTGGCGATGGAGGGATTGGTGCTCGTATAAATTGTGCCGGTTGAGCCGGACGTCACATCCGTGCTGCTTGTGTCAGGATAACCCGCGACAACGGTCAGTTGGGATGTTGCTCCCGGTGAAGTCAAGGTGGATTGACTGGCGGTGAGAGAAATACTAACGGGAATTTGCTTGAACTGATTAAATGTGATTTCAGGAGATTGGGTAATCCCAGGACTATTGAGAAGAAAGAAATCACTCTGTCCGGAACGGGTTATACCCCCATCCACGCACGTGGCCCGCGCCCGCAGCCACCCGAAATTAGCCGGAGTATTGGGGATCGTCCACGTCCCGTCGGGATTAACATTGGCCGTCCGGTTGAGGACACTCACCACACAGTTTTCATTGAGCTGCGCCCAGACCCTGCCCGGCGCGAACAATAAAAAAAACAGGAGCAGACACAGGAGGGGTCCCGTGTTGTCCCGATTCTCCCCGGCTGTTGTCAAAGTAAAGAATAACAATGCGGCCTGCGCTTTTTGCTGTGGACCCCGAGGGGAACGGGGGCCGTTATTGAAGAACTCATCAGGGGAATAACATGATACAACTCATTTGGGGTAACGGATTGTCCATCAACAGCTGACAATGACAAGGATATAACCAAAAATCAAAAAACGCAATGGCGAATTTTTTTGGCAGGATAACGCTGAGCGGCCATCGCCGCTTTTTTGGGAAGGCTCACAGCGTTTCCCGGCGGAGCTGTTCGCGCAATTTGGCCAATTCCCTTTCCTTATTTTTAAGCTCGGTCTCAATCTTGATGTACTCGGCCTTGGCGACCCAGATGTCCTCGTCCTGTTTCCTGGAAAGTTTGGCATTCGCCTCGCGCAGGTCGCGCAATTCTTTGCGGTCATTCTCACTGTCGGTCTTCAGTTTCGCGATCTGGACCTCCAGAGACCGGCGCGCGTCCGTGGCGGCGGCCAGAGAATCTTTGAACTCCAGGATCTCCCTCCCCATTCTTAAAGTTTCGATATGCTCTTTTTCGACGGATTCTTCCAGATTTTTGATCTCGGCCTTGAGGGTCAGCACTTCTCTGCTCCTCTTCTCGGCGGACCCCTGCTCTTTTTCCTGCCAGCCGCGCTCCTGCGACAATTTTTCCTGAAGTTTGGCGTATTTTTCTTTTTGAACCGACATCTCCCGTTCGAGTTCTTTTTCCCGGCGGCGCCCGTCCTGGACCTCTTTGCGCAAACCCTGGATATGGCGTTCCAGCCTTAAACTGACCTCCTGCCAGTCTTTGCCCTGGGATTCTTCGGCCTTGGGAACGGTCTTTTTAGGCATTTTCCGGTAGACCCTCTCCGTCGGCAAAAGGAGCAGGAGCGCCAGTAACCCGCAAATGACGATGATGGCACCGATGGCGATAATATAAAATGATGGCATAGTTGTGCTTTTTATTAAAACAGGGGCGGGGTGGCCCTCTGTTGCTTTAACCTTTCTAAATTCTGCCGCGCCGTTTCATTCTCAGGATCAATTTTAACCGCTTCCGTAAAATGGCGCAAGGCCTCATCCCAATCTTCCAGACGGACGAAGATGATCCCCATATTGTTCCAGACAGCGGCGTCCCGGGGAAAGAGTTCCAGCAAGGCCTGATCATGTGTTATCGCCTGCGCTAAATCGCCCTGGGCCTCGGCGCATTGCGCCAAAAGGGCGAGACTTTCCTTAAGGAACCCCTGATAAAAAGGCCTCACCGCTGCCGCCGCTTTTTTTTCGTATTCCCTCATGATATGCACGGTTTTTGTCAATTCGCCGACGGCCTGATCATGCGCGCCCCGCTCATAATACGCCTTGCCCAACAGCAAACGGGCCCTCCCGAGCCGGGGTTCGTACGCGACGACCCTTTCAAAGAGAGGAATCTCTCCGGCCCAAAAACGATTCTGCGACAGTGTCGTCAGCATGCAGGCCAGCGCGGCCACGGAAAACACAATCGTTTTGATCCGCCTTGAATTTTTCAGGAAGTAACGCCGGATCACATGATCACCGGCCGTAAAGGCGCAGAGCAAAAACCCGGCCAGCGGGAGGTAAAGAAAATGTTCGAACGCCGCCAGCAGGGAATATTCATAAACAAGCGGGACCACAAGATTCACCGTCGGGAAAATCCCGATGAGAAACCACCCTGCTCCAAACAAAAACAAAAGCGCCTGTTCCTTCGGCAGAAAGCGGACGACGCGATAGCAGAAAAAACACAGAACCAAAAGCCCAGCCCAGCCCCAGAGCGCGGGCGCCAGAATATCAACGCTCCGGTAATAGTGCAGGTCATAGGGCAAAATAAGCAGACGCAGATCGGTCAGGATCATCCGGGGAACAGCGGCGATCCTCAATAGAAGTTCGCCCCAATTGGGAATCAGGGGCGGCAGGAATCCGCCCAGGATCAGTTTGCGCCACAAAAAATATCCGGCCGTCGCCAGGGCAAATCCGGCAAGCCGGACCGTTCGCCCCTGGCTCTGATGCCGCCGCAAAAGGCATTCATACCAGACCGCCAAAAACGGCAGGATGATCGCCTGCTCTTTGGCGAAAAGCCCGATCACAAAAAACGCCAGGGCCCGTCCACGGCGCGCGCGGAGATAACAATAAAACCCCGCCAGGACACAAAAGCTGAAGACCAGATTGGAAATGCCCGCGACGCAGGCCACACTTTCACTCTGAACCGGATGGAGCAAAAAGAGCGCGGCGATCCCCCAGGAAAAACGCGGGCGGCCGGTCAGGCAAGAAAAAATAAGGAAGATCAAAATACCGTTCGCGACATGAAAGGCCATGTTCACGACGTGATATCCGGCGGGCTCAAACCCGAACGCCCGGTATTGCAGGCGGTAAAGGATTTCCAAAACAGGGCGGTAATAAGGATTCGCGATGTTCAAATCCCCCGCGGCGGAGAGGGCCTCCGGCGGGACAGGGGACTGCACGAAGACGGCGGCAAGATTCTTCAGATCGGCAATGGCGGGATTCTGACGGATAAAAACAACATCGTCATGCACAAACGGATTCCGGACCGCATTGCTGTACGCCAGAATCCCCAGCGCGCTCAACGTCAGGACAACGCCCTTAAAAACGCTAGAAGTCATCCTCAAACCTTTTCTGACAGGCGGGTGTCTGCCGGGGCATTTTGTCCGCGCGCAGGCGGCAGGGGTCCCCCGGGGCGGGTGGGGGCCCCCCTCCCACGGTAAAAATGCCCCGGCAGACAGACCCCGCCGTTGCGAGGGTTTTAAGATAACTCCTCACGGGAAGGAAACTTTTTGGATGAGGCGCTTAATATCCATGTTGACCGTTTCCTGGATATCCAGCCCATACCTTTTGCTCCGGAGGATGAACGTCACCGCCGCGAGATTCCCGCTGGTGTTGAGGATATGAATGTCCGCGCTGTCTAAGGGCAGCTCAATGGCTCTTTCGATGATGGACTCGATTCTTTGGATCGATTCCTCATGCGTCAGATA
>CAYHZK010000107.1:0-7912 GCA_964361085.1 uncultured Planctomycetales bacterium | reverse complement strand
CCAAACGCCCGCCCCGCCCAAACCGATCCCCAGGACGACAATCCCCATGTGTTCAATACTCGAATAACCCAGCATCCGGTTAAAATCTTTCTGTCCCGTCATGAAAATCGCGGCGATCCCCAGTGACAACATCCCCATGAGGATCAATATGGGAGAGAGGAACTCCCGGAGTCCCGCGTGACAACAGATCTGCGTCACCCGGAAGATAGCCAAAAAAGCGCACGCTGTTAACGCCCCGGCCATAATGGCCCCGACGGGGGCCGGCGCCTCGCCATAGGCATCGGGTTTCCAGGTGTGCATCGGCGCCAATCCCATCTTGGTCCCGTAACCCACAAGAAGAAAAATGACGCTCAGCTTTAGCCACGATGGAGAAAGCTCCGTCGCGTTGCGCAGGATGTCTCCTAAAAATACCGTTTCAATCGTTGTCGCTGATATCGCCAAAAAAAACGTTCCCAAAAGCCCCAACGCCACGCCCACCGACGAGATCAACAGATATTTCCATGTGGCCTCGATACTCTGGGGCGTGCGGTCATAATTGATGGAAAACGCGCTCAGCAGCGTTGCCGCCTCAAGCGAGATCCAGAGCAATCCCATATGCCGGCTCATCGCGATCATGGTCATGACGGAAAGAAGACAGAGGAGGCACCCCATCAAAACCCTGTTGGAACGATGCCGCTTTTCTTTGAGATATCCGGAGAGATAAATCGAGACGACAAAAAACAAACCGCTGACGATGGTCAGGACCAATTGGCCCACAGCATCCAACCCGAGAAAAGGATGGAACTGCAGATCACGCGGCCCCCGCCAGAGATTCAGCGCGGCAAACAGATGGGCGGAACACGTTAAAAAAACAACCGCCTTCCCCCAACGGTCCTGCCGCAAGGCAAAGACGAGGAGGCCCATGACAAACGGCAATCCCAACAACACAAATAATTCCATATCTAATACCTCACCAGATTGAGCTTGTATGGGCTCGGCATAAGTCCCTGATCAAATTTGAAATTGCAAACGCAAAATTTCAAATTTGTCAGGGCGCTAATCTTTCAGGTTCGTCAGGTTAACCGTGCTTGTGCTGCCGAATTCCTCGTTGATGTGGTTCACCACAATCCCCATGACCAGAACACCCGCAAAAATATCCAGCAGGATTCCCATCTCGACTAAGAGCGGCGTCTTTTCCAGCAATAAAACAGCAAAAAGAAAAATCCCGTTTTCCATCACAAGATAACCGATGACCTGGGTGATCGCTTTAAACCGGCTGACCAAAAGCAAAAACCCCATCATGACAGTCGAAAACGCCGTCGGGATCAACAAATCCGATGTGGCCTTCACGGGCAAATCCAGCCGCGAGGCAATCAAAAAGGCCGTTCCCATGAGAACGCCGCCCAACAGCAGCGTCTTTCCGTACCCGATCAACGGCTGAACCTCCCGTCTTATGGCGGCATGCCGCATCGCCCAAAACAACAAGGCCGGCATCAAAAAAACTTTCAGGACGATCGTGCCCGTCATGATAATGATCGCGTGAGTCCCGGGATGGATAAAAAACGGGATCAGACTCAGCATCAAGGACTGGAACGCGAAAACCCGGATCATGGTTCCCAGACGATTCTGCCCCAGGAGGTTCATACCCGAAAGAATAATCAGGATCAAAGCCGCTTCCAACCCCATGATTACGCCCCTTTGGCCATGACGAGCAGCAACCCCACCAGCGCCAGCACAAATGCGCTGGTCAAAAGCTGCGGGATACGATTCATGCGCAGCCGCGCCATGCAAGACTCGACAGTTCCGATGAGCAACGCCAACGCGATCATCCCTCCCCAAAAGAGTACGGTTTGCAGCGCCTCCGGCAGCCCCCGGGACGGGACCAAAATGTTGACAAGGACACTGCCCAGGACAAATAATTTGACGGCGCCGCCGTAAAAAATATAGGCAAGATCCCAACCGCTGTGGTCAAGGACCATGACCTCGTGGATCATCGTCAGCTCCAGATGGGTTGCGGGGTCGTCCACGGGGATACGCGCGTTTTCCGTCAGCAAAACCAAAAAATAACTGGCCCCCGCCAAAAGCAGAGCCGGGCCCCACAGCGGCCAGGAGAAGGCCGCATGTCCTTCGATCATGTCCGATAAAACAAATCGTTTCGAGAGAATCGCCAGGATCACAAAATCCAGAAATAACACCACCTCAGCCAGACACGAAAACGCCGCGTCCCGGCTGGCCCCCATCCCTTCGAAACTGGACCCCGTATCCAACGCGGCCATGACAATAAAAAACCTCGCCAAACCGTAAAGATACGCAAACAGAATGACATCTCCCCAGAATTGCACCGGGGCCTTCAACCCGCCCATCGGTATCAACACCGAGGAAACCAGAACCGCCGCCAGAGAGACAACCGGCGCGGCCTGAAAGATCCATGTTGTCGTCGTGCTGTAAACGCTCCCCTTCCGGAATAATTTGCCGATATCATAATACGGCTGCAATAACGGCGGCCCCCGGCGGCCGGCAAAACAGGCCTTGGTTCTCCCGATAATCCCCAACAGCAAGGGGGAAAACATCATCACAAGGCCCATATGTAATAAAATCCGAAGTCCCATCGTCTTCAAACGACCTTCCAGATCAGGAGCAGTAAAAGGAAAAGAAAGATATAAAATAAATACATTTGCGTGGATCCGTTTTGAATGACCTTGAACCGTCTCGATAAAAATCCAATCCCGTCGAACAGGGGGCGGAAGATCATCGTCTCGGAGACATCCTCAACATGGGAGGCGACCTCCTCTGTTTTCGGAAAATATCCTTTGAGGGTGCCGCCCCGGCGCGCGTACCTCAGGACATTGCGAAAAATCCGCAAGAGCGGTTCCGCGAAAGACGCAGACGTGTACTGCATCGCGGGTGTAGGCGCGGAATATCCGCATCCCCACGTCGCGGCGCGCTCCACGGGCAACGATTTCATCGCGATTTTTTTTAACACAATCAAAACCGCGATGATCGTCATCAGCATCAACAGAACCATAACCGCCGTCGACAGCGGGGCAACGACGACGCCCGCCGTCACGGAAGAAATCTCGACAACGGACACGGTTGCCGCGCCGCCCATGGCAAACGAGACCATGGGAACAGGACAGAACCCGACCCATAAACAGATCCCCGCCAGGATGACCATCGGAGCCCGCATTGAAAATGGGCATTCGGCAACAGTCCCTTCCGTTGAGACGGTGTCGGCGAACCGGCACTCGCCTAAAAACATCACGCCAAAGGCCTTGACAAAGCATGCCGCCGCGAGACCGCCGATCAAGGCCAGGGCCAGGACGGCCAACATGCTCAGAAGAGCCGCCGCCATTTTCAAATTCAGAATACCCTCAAAGAGCGCCCGGTAAACAAGCCACTCGCTGACAAACCCGTTGAAAAGAGGCAATCCGCAGATCGACAGCGAACCGACCAAAAACAGATGCCCGGTCCAGGGCAGGTGTTTCAGGAGTCCTCCCATCCGATCGATCTCGCCGGTCTCTGTGGAGCGGATAACCGATCCCGCGCTTAAAAACAAAAGCCCCTTAAAAACCGCGTGATTAAAAACATGCAAAAGAGCGCCGGCATAACCCGCCGCGGTCACGACATCATTCCGGGCCATCTGTCCCCACAACCCGATCCCCAGTCCCATGCTGATGATCCCGATGTTTTCAATGCTGTGGTACGCGAGCAGTTTTTTGATCTCATGCTGTCCCAAGGCGTATAAGACGCCCATGACTCCCGAAATCATTCCGGTCATGATCAGCGCAACGGGGCACCACTCCGGAAAATCTTTAATGATAAAAATGACGCGCATCAATCCATAAATCCCCATTTTGATCATGACCGCGGACAACACCGCCGAGACGTGACTCGGCGCCGCGGGATGGGCGTGCGGCAGCCAGATATGGAGCGGAATAAATCCCGCCTTCACGCCAAACCCGATCATCCCCAGAAAAAAAAGCCACCCGGCCAGCGGCAATGGAAACGTTGTCATCGCCATGCCGTCAAAATTGAGCGATCCGCTGTGGATTCCCATCATCAGAAATAAAACGCCTAAACAAAATGTCCCGGTGTGAGTGGCGATCAAATACAGGTACCCCGCCTTTCGGACAGCCTCCCTGGTGTCATGAAATGTGATGAGAAAATACGAGGCGATCGTCATCATCTCCCATCCGATCAAAAATAAAATCGCGTTCTTGGCGGCGACCACAAGCGCTAGCGCAATAAACGCCAGATGATAAAAAGCGTAATGCGCGCCCAAATTCTTTTTCCGCGAATCTTTCAGGTACCAATACCCGTAGATCCCGGCCAGGAGGAATATCACAGCGATGGTCAGGAGAAAAAACGCGCTCAGGCGGTCCAACCCCAGATAAAGTTCCCCTAAAGGCATCCGGACATTGAACCAGCACTCGACCGCCGCCCCCCGGGAGAGCACGTCAACCGCGGACACAAGGCACAGGACGCACCCTGCGATTAAAGAAACCAGAAAGATATCGCGGCCGGCCTTCGGAGAACGCGATGTCAGGAGGAGCAGGACAATCGCCGCGGAAAAGACCGCCATACCGGAAAGAAAAAGATTCATGCCGGCTCCCCCTCGTCCCTGTCGTCGGGCGGGGCGGCAACGGATAGATTGGATTCCAGCACCATGATCTCAGCCAGGATCTGTTCGCGGGGCGCCCGTTTATGCAGGTATTCCTGCAGCCTGCTGTTTTGCAGACAAAAGGCCAAACGGCTCAGGATCAACAGATGCGTCTTGACGGAAGGACTGAGCAGGATAAAGAGGATGAATACAGGCCGGCCGTCCAGCGCCTTGAAATCCACGGAATTTTTTAGAAAACACAGGGAGACGGACGGGTGATCAATATTCAAAACGACGGGGTTGCGGACATGCGGAATGGCGATGCCGTTGCCGATGGCCGTCGACATCAACTCTTCCCTGGCAATCAGCATCTGCCACAGGGCCTCTTTGTTCAACCGCGGCGGCAGCGGCAAGACATCGACAATCGATTTTAAAACGTCTTTTTGATGGGTCCCGGGGATATCATAAAAAATACGGCCGGCCTGCAAGGCCTGAGACAGAACGCCGGGATTATTGTTGTCCCGGTTGCCGATGGCCAGGACGTCGGGGGTCAACCTGATTTTCTTTTTCAGGGCCCAGTCCAGCAGTTCGATATAGTTAAAACGGTATTGTTCGTTGGCCTTGATGCAAGGCAGTTTCTTTTTTTCAATCCAGTCCCTGACCGTCCCTTCGGAGACAGCAAAGACGTTGACGATGTCATTGATGGTCAGTTCCATCCTTCAACCGCTCTCCGCAAGGATCTGCCGGGCGCGATCGAGCGCGTGGTCAATGGTCGGCTGGATATTATGATGCTCAATGTCTTTTAACAAACCGGCCTGTTTTATCTTCTTAAAAGGCCGGGGCTGCAATCCCGAGATAATAATCCGTGTCCCGTCGTGTTTGGAAAGGCTCAACACATTTTCCAGGGCGCTTAACCCTGTCGCGTCGATCGTCGGGACGTGCCGCATCCGGAGGATCAGGACTTTGGGTTTCTTCTCAAGCCCGCGGATCGTGTCCTTGAATTTGTCGGCGGCCCCGAAGAAAAACGGGCCGTTGATTTCAAACACCTCGACATCGTCGGGAACGTTTTTCTGGGAAATGCGGCTCTGATCCACGAGATCTTCTTCATCCGCCGCATCCTCCTCGATCAATGAGAGAGAGTCCGTGACATAGCCCACCTGCGTTTTCTCCGACATCCTGCGCATGAATAACAGGGCGGCCAGGATAATGCCGGACTTGATCGCGACGGTCAGGTCAACGAACACCGTCAAAAAAAACGTCGTCAACAAAACAAGGACATCGCTCTTGGGGCTTTTGAATATCTTGACGAACAAATGCCATTCGCTCATGTTGTAGGCGACACTGATCAGGATGCCGGCTAAGGCCGCCATGGGGATGAGCGAGGCCCACGGCCCGAAACACATCAGGATGAGCAGCAGTGTCACGGCATGGATCATCCCCGCAAACGGGGTGCGCCCGCCATTCTTGATATTGGTCGCTGTCCGGGCGATCGCGCCCGTCGCCGGGATCCCCCCCATAATGGGCGAAACGATATTCGCCACCCCCTGGGCGATCAGCTCCATATTGGAACGGTGGCGGTTGCCGGTCATCCCGTCGGCGACGACCGCGGAAAGCAGGGATTCGATCCCGGCCAGCATCGCGATCGTCAAAGCCGGCGACATCATTTTTGTCATCAGATCAAAACTGATATGAGGCAGATGCGGCATCGGGAGGGTATTGGGAACGCCCCCAAAACGGCTGCCGATCGTTTCAACCGGAAAATGAAAGAGATGGACAAGGGCGGTGCAAAGCACAATGGCGACAAAAGATCCGGGAACCCGCCGGGTGACGCGGGGCCAATAAATGATAATCAGAAGGGTCAGGAGGCTGATGAAAACGGCGTGAACGTTCATCGTCGAAATGTGTTCGCCGTAATACCGCATTTTTTCGACAAATTCCGCCGGGATAGCCCCCCCTGTCAGTCCCAAAAAATCCCGGATCTGCGCCGCAAAGATGATCAACGCGATGCCGGCGGTAAACCCCACGGTCACAGGATACGGAATATACTTGATAACCTCCCCGAACCGGGCCAGCCCCATCATCACCAAGAGGCCCCCCGCCAGCAATGTCGCCGTGGCCAGCCCGTCATAGCCGTATTTCTCGACGATCCCGTAAACGATGACGATGAAAGCCCCGGTTGGGCCGCCGATTTGAACACGGCTCCCGCTTAAAGCAGAGATGATAAATCCCGCGACCACCGCTGTATAAAGCCCCTGTTCAGGCTTAACACCCGAGGCGATCGCGAACGCGATGGCCAGCGGCAGGGCCACAATCCCGACGATGATTCCCGCGATCAGATCAGGAACAAATTTTTCAAACGAATACCCTTCCTTCAGAACGGTTAATAATTTTGGCTTCAGCTTGTTGCGCCCCACGGTTCATCCTTTCTTTCTTCACAAAGCCCGAGCCACGAGCCCCTTTATGGGATCGTCCCGAGACACAGACCGTAACCTTAATTTAAAGGAAGCATTTCTCGGCAACAATAAGACCCCCCAATAGCGTAGAACTTGGGACATCAAACCATAGCCTCCATCAGAATGAAGAAAATAATAGTCATACGGTTCCTCCGGCACTTTATCCAAAAACTCGGGAACCAAACCCCACTACTTCTCCACCCTCTGATCATTCGGGAATGGGAGATGTCCGGGGGCTGGGATGAGTAAAGGGGGTTGCTGAGGATATTTTTTCAATTGCACCCGGCTGAGCAAGGACTGCATACGCCAGATGGAATCGGGGTGCGTTGAAAAAAATCCGGGTCTTTTGCTTTTCTTTTCGTCACGCTCCAAAACATCAAACATCTCAAGCGTTCCCCCCGCGTGCCCGTAGACGCGGTTTACCAAATCAACCCCATAA
Organism: uncultured Planctomycetales bacterium; assembly: GCA_964361085.1. Taxonomy (GTDB): domain Bacteria; phylum Omnitrophota; class Gorgyraeia; order Zapsychrales; family JANLHA01; genus CAYHZK01. The sequence continues at coordinate 441 of CAYHZK010000107.1, read as the reverse complement.
TGATCTGCCCCTGCTTCCTGTTCACGGGAAAATTTCAAATCAAAGGTCTGAACGGACGGGGAGAGAAATCCCGGAACATCACCCGACAATCCCAATAGGCTCATGATGGACAGGAGCACCAGACCTCTTCCCAATCCGCGCAAATGGTCGCGGTGCGCGTAATGACCCAACTCATGGGCCAAAACCATGGCCAAGGCATTTTCGGTTTTGAATTCGGCGAGCAGTCCCCGGAAAACCATGATATTCCCTGCCGGTAAAGCCATCGCATTGACCGTATCCTCGTCAACGACAAAAATTTTATAGAGAAACGGAGGAAGAGTGGGATCGGCCACGACCAAACGATCGAGAATTTTTTGCAGATATTCGCGGGTGCGGGGAAAGGGCTCTTTATCCACTTTAGAAATAAACCCGTGGCTAAGGATTTCTTCGTATTGAGGAGGC
>CAYHZK010000106.1:6082-7916 GCA_964361085.1 uncultured Planctomycetales bacterium | reverse complement strand
GATTTAAAGGCATGGTGTTTAAAAAAATAAAAAAGGAGATCATATGGCAAAGGCAAGCGCAAGGCATATTTTAGTGGCGACCGAGGCCGAGTGTCTGAAGTTGAAGGCCGAGATCGAGGGGGGCCGGGATTTCGCGGAGGCGGCAAAGAAACATTCGCAGTGCCCGTCGGGCAAAAGCGGCGGAGCCTTAGGCGAGTTCAGACCGGGGCAGATGGTTCCGGAATTCGACCGCGTCGTCTTCAAAGAGGCCGTCGGTGTCGTGCATGGCCCGGTCAAAACCCAGTTCGGCTACCATCTGGTCGAAATCACCAAACGCGACACGGCGTGATCAAAGCCGTTGATTTTTAAATACGCCAACGCCTCAACCGCAAGACATGATCTCGACGCTGCCGGGAAAATCCGGTAAAATCAATTTTGCTTATGAACAAGGATCTCAAGGGTTATGCCGGTATCTGCCTTGTCGGCATTCTGATGTCGATCGGCGTTTCCGTGAAATACCGGGAGGATATCAAATCGGCGCGTCTCTCCTACATGAACGAGGAGCATTACAAATCGATGGAAGCCGCGAAGCGGATCAAGGATGTTTTTCAGACCCTTTATGAGGGGTTGAGGATCATCGCCGGACTGCCGGGAGTCAAGACCATCGACCGGCACGCTCAAAATCTCGATGACAATGCCAGGTCGGCCGTCCAGCAGATTTATAAGAGCATCGCCGGCACAACAACGGCCCTGTCGGAAATTTATATTGTCCCCCTGGATTTTGATCCGGGGCGGGTTGATCCCTTCACGGGAAAGCTCGAGGAGCCGGTCATCATGTTCGACGGGCTGATCATCGGCAAGACGGCTCTGGGCCGGAGGGATCCGGAGATCAAGCGCCCCCCCCCTAAGAGCATCGACGAGATCGAGGCCTACGAATATGATCTGCTGACAAGGCAGCTGGCATGGATGAAAACGTATTTTCCTCTGGAACATGATGGCATGGTCCCCGCCGTCACAGGCCCGGAGGTCATCACCTGCGACAATACGCGCTTTAACCCCCTTCATCCCGACGATCGTGATCGCCTGGGTTTGGTCTATTCCCTGCCGCTGTATAGTTTTCAGGGCCGGCTGAAAGGGAGCGTGTCCGGCGTTATCCTGTCCTCCGTTTTGAGCGATTATCTGCCTTCCAGCCATTACATTCTCGGCAACCGGAAATATCATTACACGGTCAGAAAAAAGGAGCCGGATGATCTGCCGGCGTCCGGGACGTGGATCAAACAGATCCGCCCCGATCCGGATTTGATTTATTCGGAAGTTCTTCCCGTCAAAATACCGGATACAGACAACGCGTGGTACCTCTGGGCGGGCCAGGCCAATGAGGTTTTTGAAAAAAGAAGCGATGTCGCCATGGCGCAACAGTTCGCTGTGCTGGGTTATTTCAGTTGTTTTTTGATAACGGTGGCGGCGTTTCTGGGTTACTTTATGACGCGCAGGCACGGCAACCGCCTCGAGCTGGTTAACGAGACCTTAAGAAAGCAGCAGGCCATGCTCGAGAAATCCCGGGCGATCATTAAAAGGTTTTCAGGCAAGATCCTCTCGGTCAGGGAAGAAGAAACGAAACGCCTGGGGCGCGATCTGCATGACATGGTCGGCAGCATGGCGGTGGCCCTCAACGCCAGGCTGGCCGTCATTGAAAATGAGATCAAAGGCGCTAACGCCATGGACGCGCTGAATAACATCCGCGAGACCAAAAGACTGGTGGACGTGATCGTTAAGGATTTTAAAAAAATAGCGGTCAATATGAGGCCGCCGCAGCTGGAGACGGCGGGGCTGTCCGGAGCTTTGCGGGAATACT
>CAYHZK010000106.1:0-6072 GCA_964361085.1 uncultured Planctomycetales bacterium | reverse complement strand
GTGATGGGCGCCGGCCTGCCGGTCGATCTGAACATCGACGTCAAAGACGACAACATCCCCGGAGAATTGGCGATTGCCCTGTACCGGGTCGTTCAGGAATCCCTGAACAATGTCGTCAAACACGCCAGGGCCGAAAAGATTTCCGTCCATCTTTGCGAGGACGATGAAAGGATTTTTCTTGAGGTCCGGGACAACGGGGCCGGTTTCGACCCGGCGGACGTGGAGACCCATTTTTCAAATTTCAAAATGGGCATTTTGGGAATGCGCGAGCGCGTCGAATCGTTCGGCGGTGAATTTGCCGTGGAGTCGCGCCCCGGGACAGGCACCAGCATCAAGGTCAGCGTGCCTTTGAAGGCCAGTTTGATATAACAGACAGGCCCCGCCGCTGCGAAGGTTTTGGGATGACTTCTTCAAGGAGAACGCTGTGAGCATCAATGTTGTTATCGCCGATGACCATGCCATCGTCCGGGAGGGCATCAAGATCATTTTGCAGAGCGCCGGTAAAGACATCCGGGTCGTTGCCGAAGCCGAAAACGGCCGGGACATTCTGGATTTGATCGAGAAAAACTCCATCGACATTTTTATCCTGGACATCGCCATGCCGCTGCTCAACGGGATCGAAACAACACGGCGGCTGATCAAGAAAGATCCGGAGAGCAGGATCATCATTCTAAGCATGTATGATGATCGCGCCTCCGTCGAGAAGGCCTTGAAAGCGGGGGCGAAGGGGTATCTGATCAAGGAAAGCGCCATCGAAGAGGTCGTCCAGGCGGTCCAGGACGTTTGCCTGGGCAGGTCTTTCTTAAGTTCAAAGCTCTCCCAGCATGTCCTGGAAAAATTTTCCGGCAGCCAGAAGGACTACGCGAAGGAGACCGACTTCGTCGAGTTGACGGACAAGGAACGCGAGATCCTGCAGATGCTGGCCGAGGGATTGAGCAGCAAGGAAATCGCGGCGCAATTGAAAATGTCTTTTCATACGGTCAACGTGCACCGCAACAACATCATGCAAAAGCTGGGTTCGCACAAGCTGGCTGAGCTCGTTCGTTACGCCATTAAGGAAGGCATTACGCATATCTGATGGCTTCGATTCCTTATGTGTTTCTGATCTATCTTTTTCCTTTGCTTTTGATTCTGTTTTTGTATGTCACCCACCGCAAAAAGATAGAAAAACAAAACCTGATTCTTCAGAAAGAACAGTTCGAGGCGGGGCTGACCGAGCCTGTTTCCCTGCATCCGGTGATTGACCCCGCCAAATGCATCGGCTGCACGGCCTGCGCCGATGCCTGCCCGGAACAGAATGTTTTGGGGGTCATCAACGGAAAAGCGGCCCTGATTTCTCCCTCCCATTGCATCGGACACGGGGCGTGCCGGAGCGCGTGCCCCGTCGACGCGATCACGCTGGTCTTCGGGACGGAAAAGCGCGGCGTGGATATTCCGTTGATAAACCCGAATTTTGAAACCAATGTCCCGGGGATATTTATCGCCGGGGAATTGGGTGGCATGGGGCTCATCCGCAATGCCGTGGAACAGGGCCGGCAGGCGATGGAGGCCATCGCGGCCGCCGTCAGCAAAGGGCCGAAACCGGACGGCACCCATGACGTGGTGATTGTCGGCGCGGGGCCCGCGGGTTTTTCGGCTTCGCTCGCCGCCATCGAGAGGAAACTTGATTATGTCACGCTGGAACAGGAGGCGCTGGGCGGGACGGTGGCGCATTATCCCCGCGGAAAAATCGTGATGACCCAGCCGGTCCGGCTGCCCTTGGTCGGCCAGGTTCATTTCCAAGAGACGACCAAGGAGCGGCTGATCGATTTTTGGCGGGACACAGAAAAAAATTTTAACGTTAAAATTAATTACGGAGAATGCGTGGAAAAAGTGTCGCCGCAGGAAACGGGTGTCGCCGTGACGACGCGCAGGGGCGTTTATAAGGCGCGGGCGGTCCTTCTGGCCGTCGGCCGACGGGGAACCCCGCGCAAGCTGGACGTCCCGGGCGAAGAGAAAGACAAGGTTGTTTATCGCCTGATCGATCCTGCGCAATACCGGGCGCGGCATGTGCTGGTTGTCGGCGGCGGGGACAGCGCGCTGGAGGCGGCCTTGGCCCTGGCGGAGACGCCCGAGACGACGGTGACGTTGTCCTACCGCGGAGAGGCCTTCGGCCGGGTGAAGCAGAAAAATTGCGACAACCTTGAGATCGCGCGGCAGGCGGGGCGGCTTGCCGTTTTTTTGAATTCCAATGTGCGGGAGATCCGGGACGCTGACGTGGCTCTGGAGCAGCAGGGAAAGATTCTGGACATCCGCAATGACGCGGTCATTGTTTGCGCCGGGGGCGTTTTGCCGACGGCGTTTCTAAAAGAGATCGGGGTTCATGTTGAAACCAAACATGGTGAAGCGTAGGCGTCATCCTGAAATTTTTGAAACGGCGGGGCCTGTCTGCCGGGGCGCTTTGCCCGTGCCCGGCGGCACCCATTCCCCCGTGGGGAACCCCTGTCTCCTGCGCTCGGACAAAATGCCCCGGCAGACACCCGCCTGTCGCAAAAGAGGTTTTTGGATGAGTGCCGGGCTTGCATTTGTTGTGGTATGTTTTTTGTACAGCGTTGCGCCTTACAGCGCGGGGGCGGAGGATCCGGATATTCATTCCGCGGCGAGGGACGAGGCCCGGCGGGCGGTCCTGGTCAAAGATTACCGGAAAGCCGCGAAGGTGTTTGCCGCGTTGGCTGAGCAGGGGGACACGGAGGCGCAGTATCAGATGGGCGTTCTTTGTCAAACCGGACGCGGGGTTTCGCGGGATTATCAAAAGGCCTTTGACTGGTTTCTCCGGGCGGCAGAAGCGGGGCATCTTAAAGCGCAATACAGTCTTGGAGCGATGTACGAAAACGGCTGGGGAACGCCGCCGGATGCCCGTCAGGCCGCCGGCTGGTATGAGCGGGCGGCCCGTCGGGGACACGGTCAGGCCCTGGCGAAGGTCGGAAAAGCAAAAGACAGCGGGTTGCTGATCCCGCGCAACAGAGATCTTTCCAGGGATGAATTGCTTTTGTCCGCCGCCGGCGGAGACGGCAACGAGGTCGTCCAGATTCTTGCAGCGGGGGCGGATATCAACGCGCGGGACCGGTTCGGCCGCACGCCTCTGATGGAGGCGATTGATCGCGACCGGACGGACACGGCACGGCTGCTGATCCAGAAAGGCGCCGATATAAAAATATTCAACAGCGACGGCGACAACGCGTTGCTGCTCGCGGCCCAGAAGGGGAACGGCGATGTGGTGAAGGAGCTTCTGAAGGCGGGGGCGGATGTTGACGCGGTCGACCGCCAGGGGTTGACGCCGCTCATGCTGGCTGTGCAGCGCCGGGATGCTGCGATGGTCAACCTTTTTGTTGAAGCCGATGCCAATCTTCAAAAAATTAATTCCGTCGGTCAAGACGCCCTGCGGATGGCTCTGGCAAAAGGGTATGACGACATCGCCGGCATTTTGATCGATACCGGGAAGGTCGCGCTGCCTTCCAAAGAAAAAAACGCGGCGACGCTCGAGAGGACGATAAAAAAATTGCAAAACGTTCAGTCCGATCCGGAGGAAACGCCGTTTGCGCAATGGACGCCCTTAATGCTCGCGTCCTGGCGAGGACAGACGGATATGGTTGAGCTGCTTTTGTCGCAGGGGGCGGATGTTGATGCTGCCGGCGAGGACGGGCACTCCGCCTTGAGCCGCGCTGCCCAGAGCGGACATCTTCGGATCGTTGAGATGCTGCTGAACGCGGGGGCTTCTGCCGTCCCCGATTCCGATTCCGGTACGAAAATATCTCCGCTCATTTCAGCCGTCGAGAGCGGGCATGAAGACATTGTCCGCCGCCTGGTCAGGGAATACGACCATTCCGGAACGTCCGTCGGATGGCTTCACCAGGCGCTGTCCATCGCCATTGAACGGGGTTCCGGGGCCGTGGCCAAGGCCCTGCTGGAGACTGGGGTTCCCTGGGAAATTAAGACCGCGCAGATATCATCGTCCTGGCTGACGGCGGCTTTAAGAGGCGATATCGATTTGCTCGAAATATTATTGGCGCGCGGTGGGGACGTCGACGCAGCCGATCATTTCGGGCAAACAGCCCTGATGACCGCCGCGCAGGCCGGCCATCACAGGCTGGTCGAATATTTATTGCGGCATCACGCGCAGGTTGACAAACAAAATCAGGAAGGGCATACAGCGCTTGCGCTGGCCGCGCGGGCCGGGAGACCGGACGGTGTGGCCTTGCTCCTGGCCGCCGGAGGACGGACCGATCTTAGGAGCGCTTACGGCAATACGCCGTTAATGCTTGCTGTCGATGCGGGGCAAAAAGAAATTGTCCGGCAGCTGCTCGAACGCAACGCTGAGGTGGACCTTGTCAACGCAGCGGGACATACGGCCCTGGCGATCGCGGTTCTCAAAGGGGATACGGGTATCGCCGGGATTCTTTTGGAGCACGGCGCTAATCCTTATCTGCCGGTTAAGGTTGTCAGGAATGCCGGCAAGGACATGCAGGCCCTGTTGAAGCGGCATCAAAGCGCCAGGAAATGGTTTTCTAAAATTCTAAAATCCAACTCGCAATAATAAAGGATTCAGGACTTTCGCGTTTGGATGAGATGCGAGGCGCAACCGAGGAGTCCCGAGAAAAGAATCGGGATAAACTCCGCGAGGCGTACTGAACAGTACGTTGAGCGAGTACCGGAGGTTGCAACGAAGCAGATCGCCAAACGCGAAAGTCCTGGGATTGTTATGGAAAACAGGATCAAAAAAGGCATCAATGATCTGATGCCCTGGTTGTTCACGCTGTCTGTCGTTTTGACGCTCTGGATCGGCTGGCGCAGCCGGGGGCTGGAATTGATCACGCCGGAGCAGGGGATCGGATATTTTTTTGGTATTCTCGGCACGTCATCGCTGGTGATCCTCCTGACGTATCCGTTGCGCAAAAGGATCCCGGCGTTGAAGATGATCGGCAGCATCAAAATGTGGTTTCGGATTCATATGATTTTGGGCATCGTGGGCCCCGTCTTTATTTTGTTTCATGCCAATTTTCATTTAGGGTCGCTCAACAGCAATGTGGCTTTATTCTCCATGCTGATTGTCTCGCTCAGCGGAATCGCCGGGCGATATATTTACAGCAAGATTCATCATGGGTTGTACGGAGAGCGGACCAACCTGATCGAATTGCAGCAGGATTTTCAACAGCGCAAACAAGAAATGACTCCGCAGTTTGTCCTCATTCCGGGGATCACGGAAGAACTTTTTGCATTCGCCGAGGAGATGCTGGTGCCTTCAACCGGGTTGACCCACAGCGCTTCGCGGCTTTTGAGCGCGGGGTGGCGGGCCCGGTCCGTATCCGCGAAAATCAGTCGTATGACCAAGTCTTATCTTGAGCAATACGCGGCGCAGCATCGGTGGGGGTTGATGAGAAAACGCCGGATGCGTATGCAGATGGAGCGGAAGGCTCGACGCTTTTTGAGTCAGGCCCTCAAAGTCGCCGACTTTAATTTTTATGAGCGATTATTTTCGCTCTGGCACATCCTTCACCTTCCTCTGGTCTTTATCCTTGTCATCGCCGTGATCGTGCATGTGGTCGCGGTGAATCGGTATTAGAATTTTATTAGAAACGCAAGCGCCTCTTGAAAAACAAGTTCTAGCTTTCAGCGGGAGTCGTGGGTCCTGCCTGCCGGAAGCATTTTGCCCGTGCCCGGCGGTTACTCATCCCCCGTGTGGAACCCGCACCTGTCAAAAGAATCGGGATGACCCGACTAATTATTTTTAGTTATTTATTCCCAGTGATTCAATCGATATAATCATTTCGCTTTTATCCGTCGATGCAAAGAGCATCATCATGAGATTTATCATTTTCGCGATCACAGGAATCCTGATCATTCTTGCCATTATCTTCGTGATGCGGTTACCCCACAAACAAGGAATAGAAAATTTAGTGATGCCAGGGCCTGTCTCGACCGCGCATCTCCCCTATGAAAATCAATGCGCGCAGTGTCATTCGGCGTTTGATAAAGAGAGTCAGGATGACTTGTGTCTGAATTGTCATAAAGACGTTGCCGAAGATATCAAGGCCC
>CAYHZK010000105.1:0-8022 GCA_964361085.1 uncultured Planctomycetales bacterium | reverse complement strand
TCTGCTTCGTTGCAACCTCCAGTGCTCGCTCAACGTACTTAACAGTACGCCTCGCGGAGTTTATCCCGAATTTTTCCTCGGGACGCTTTGGTTGCGCCTCGCCCTCCCCTGCGGGGGCCCATCCAAACGCGTAAGTCCTGGAATTGATACGCAACCCTTTTTAAAATGTTATTAAAGCCGCTGACATTTCATGCCCCCAGGACGGTGACGGAAGCCGCCCATCTTTACGCGACACTCCCCGAGGCGCGTATTCTCGCGGGCGGGACGTTTCTTTTAAACAGCCTGAAGCTTTTAAAAAGGAAGGGTATGAAGACCCCGGCCCATGTCATCAGCCTGCGCAAAGTGGAGGGGCTCAAGGGTGTTTCCGTCGAGCAGGGGAATCTTATGATCAGGGCCATGACCGTTATCAATGATCTTTTAGTCTCGCCGCTGTTGACGGATCATCTTACCGTGCTGCGCGCGGTTTGCCGCAACATCTCGACGAACCCGATTCGCAATATGGCCACGGTGGGGGGCAATCTGACGTGCCGCTACACCTGGACGGAGATGGGGGCGGTGATGATCGCGCTGGAAGCCCGGCTGCACTTTATTGGCGCCGATGGCCGGGAGGATATCATTGCCGCGGAAAATTTTTTTAAGAATGCCGCACGATCCGAGAAAATTTTTTCTCATGTCGCGGTTCCGCTCGATAAAACCGCTTCCGTCAGCTACCGCCGGGTCAAAAAATCTCTCCATGTGGACATCCCGCTTTTGGCGATTTGTGTCAAAAGCAATATCGTTGATAACCGGTTTACGCGCACGAAGGTCGCGGTCAACAACGGGGTCAGTTTCGCGCAGCGCGATTTTAAACTGGAGGAATTTCTTAATCAGTCGCAATGCCGGCCGGGAATCGCCCAGGAAGCGCTTGACCACCTCGACGCGGAGATTTATGATAAACGCAGCGATGACTATAAGAAGCACATGTTTCGCGTCAGTCTGCGAAACGCCATCCAGGAATTTGTTGAACACAACGGACCATCAACATGATATCGTTCACGATCAATAAAAAACAATATCTCCTTGATTTGAAAGGGCACGAGACGCTGCTTGAAGTTTTGCGAGACCATTTGGGATTGACGGGCACCAAGACCGCCTGCGAAGAATCCGAGTGCGGGACCTGTACCGTCACGATCAACGGGAAGGCGGTCTTGTCCTGCATCACCTTGGCCAGCGATGTCGAGGGCGAGGATATTCTGACGATCGAAGGTCTTGCCGATGGCGATGTCCTTCATCCCGTGCAGCAGGCTTATCTGGATTACGGGGCGGTCCAGTGCGGTTTTTGTATCCCCGGGATGATCATGTCCAGCAAGGCCCTCCTGGATCAAAACCCTGATCCAACGCAGGAAGAAATTGAGTACGCCCTCGACGGCAATATCTGCCGCTGCGCCGGATATCCGAAAATTTTTCAGGCCGTCCGTGAGGCAGGTAAAATTATGAAGCAAAAAAACCTTAAAGAAAGCAAACCCGCCTGATGCACACATCCACGACCAAAGAAGAATTTTTAAGTCCCGTTGGAAAAAGTGTTCCGCGCATCGACGGCAAGGGGATCGTGACAGGGCAGACAAAGTATGTCTTTGATTTGAAATTCCCCAATATGCTGATCGGCAAGATGATCCGCAGCGAGCACCCTCATGCCCGGATTTTGAGCATCGACACATCCCGGGCCGAAAAACTCCCCGGGGTCAAGGCCATTATCACCGCCAACGACACTTATAAAATCAAATTTGGTTCGAACGAATATTTCTTCCCTCACACCGTCGATCAGATGCCGCTCGAGTCTGACAAAGTTCGGTATATTGGTGATGAAATCGGAGCGATAGCCGCCGTCGATGAAGAGACCGTGGATGAGGCGCTCAAGTTGATTGACGTGCAATATGAGGTCCTGCCTGCGGTGTTCGATATGGTGGAGGCCATGAAGCCCGGCGCCCCGCAGATCCATGAGGCCATGAACAATATCGGCGTGATCCTGCCGGTTAACTTCGGCAACCCGGAGCGGGCGCTCAAAGAATCCGACCATATCCGCGAAGATGTTTTTTACGCCTCGGCCGCGGCGATGGCCGCCCTGGAGCCGCATGTTTGCGTCGGGTTGTGGGAAACATTTTCCGAAAAAATTACCCTCTGGTCATCCAGTCAGGCGCCGTTCAAATGCCGCGAAGCCCTGGCCAAAACTTTGAAAATGGACTTGAACAACGTGCGCGTCATCAAGCTCGCGGTCGGCGGTGGCTTCGGGGGCAAGCTGGAAATGCTGCCGATGGACTTTGCCGCCTGTTTGCTGTCCAAAAAAACGGGTGGATTGCCGGTCAAAATTTGTTACAACCGCGAAGAAGAATTCTCCTTTTCCCGGCGCAAACACGCCATGATTTACAAAATCAAATCCGGCGTGACCAAAGACGGCCTCTTGAAGGCGATGACGGGCGAGGTCATCGCCGACGGCGGGGCCTATTGCAGTTATGGCCCGACCGTCATGGCGGCCGCCATCATGCGCATTTTTATGGTTTACAAAATTCAGCATTTTCGCGTTTCCGGGTATCGCGTTTATACGAATACCCCCATCAGCGGGGCCATGCGGGGTTTTGGAGGCGTTCAATCCGGATTCGCCATCGAATCCCATATGGATCTTTTGGCCCGTGACCTTGGCATGGATCCTGTAGAGTTTCGATTGAAAAATATCACAACCCCGAACATGTGGACCACCAATAAAATGCATTTAACCACCAACGGTCTCAGGGAATGCATCGAAAAATCCATCGAAGCCGCGCAGTGGAGTAAGAAATACAGGAATCCCGACTATTACAAGACCGGCCCCGTCCGTCGCGGGATCGGAATCGGGATTGCCGCCGACGTCATGGGGTCCAAAATGTACAAATCCCATGAATCCGCCGGATCGATTGTGAAGGTTGAGGAGGACGGTTCTGTTTATCTTTTTACCGGAGCCGCCGATACCGGGCAGGGCTCTAACACGGCCCTGTCGCAGATTGCCGCCCAGGCCCTGGGTGTCAAATACGAACGGATCAAGTGCAAATCCGGGGATACCGAAATCACCCCGTTCGATACGGGAAGTTTTGCCAGCCGGGTGACCTTCATTTCCGGAAACGCGACATTGCGCGCCGGCAAAGACGCCAAGATGCAAATCCTGGATGTCGTTGCTCAGGAATTAAAATTTAATATTGCCGACCTCGACATCGCTGCCGAGAACGTGATGAACCTCAAGGACAACTCCGTTATCATGACGTTTGATAAGGCGCTGGAGCTGTGTTATTCCTTCAACTACGGAAGGCAGATTATCGGCCGGGGCAGTTACAATCCCAAAACAACACCGGTTGACTTTCGAACCGGCGAAGGGAATGTCTCGGGAAGTTACGGGTTTGAGGCGCAGATTGCTGAAGTTGAAGTTAATGTGGAAACAGGGGATGTCCGGATTATCAAGATGTGGGATGCCCATGACATCGGGAAGGCGATCAATCCGCAGTCCGTGGAGGCACAGATTGAAGGTTCTTTGGAGATGGGGATTGGTTATACCTTTACCGAGGATCTCCGTTTTAAAAACGGGCGTCTGCAGAATGCGAATTTTGCCAATTATCGCGTTCCCCGTTCCATTGGAACACCGGAAATGGAAACAATTCTGATCGAAACCAATGATCCCGAGGGGCCTTTTGGAGCCAAGGGGATGGGGGAGGCCTCATTGCTGCCGACATCCGCGGCCATTGCCAACGCGATCGAAGATGCCGTCGGGGTGCGGATCAAGGATTTGCCGATCACGCCGGCGAAAATCATCCAAGCCTTAAAAGAAAAAGTGGAAACGGCAAAGGCGAAATCATAATAAGAGGTGGCCATGAAAAAGACAATTCTGTTCATATCGGCGATTTGTTTGTTGATTTCCGGATGCACTTTTTACAACGTCAACTCTGAAGAGATTGTTGCCGGACTTTCCGCTACCGCTAAAAAGAAAGAGGCGAACGATATTGCGTATCTTCCTCAGGTGAATCAGCCTTATGATGTTATCGGGCATGTTTCCGTCAACACCGAACGGCGCAACAGTTTTGATGAAGTCCTCGACAAGATCAAAAGCCAGGCCGCCGTCATCGGCGGAGATGCCGTCACCAACCTCGTCAACGACTCATCCGCAAAAAAAATCGCCAGGGTGCGCATCAATTACACCGCCACCGTCATCGTTTTAAAAGACGTCCCGCCGACACCTGCCGTTACGACTCCGGCGCCGTAGGAAATGATTTTTGAATTGTTTCCAGTTCCTCCGGGGTGTTGAAGCTCAAGAGAACTCCGAGATCGGAAACCGGCAACAGAACGATTTCCTTAACATGTTGCCGGACTGCCGTGTTGACGCCATGATCATCGGGCAAGGACAAGAACTGCGGCGTTAATTTATTGTGAAAGAATGGGGGGTGGCCTTTTTTTCCCCCGCAGGTGGGGATGAGGATGGCCGGCTTGATTTTGATAAAAACGTCAATCAGCCGGTCGATGGTTTCCGTTTTTACGCAGGGAAAATCCACGGGGAGAAGCCCGGTCGCCTCCGTCGTCGGAGAAATGGCATTCAACCCGGTCTTAACGGACGATGTTTGGCCAAATTTGTGATCTTTGTTATAGACAACTTTTATCTTTTTGTGGTTTAATACATGCGGTTTGATTTGGTCGCAGTGAGCGCCCAGAACGACAATAATCTCGTCGAGTTTTGACGCCAGGAGGGTCCTCTGCAGATTTTCAATAATCCTCCGGCCCTGGTATTCGGCCAGGGCTTTGGGAGACCCAAAACGAAAGCTCTCGCCGGCAGCGAGTAAAATCAGGGACATCATGAGCGTGATTATAAATCTGTTGTTTGAGTGTTGTCAACCGGCAAAAAAAGTTTAGGCCGGTTTCGGAAAGGGGCATGCGTGTCGGCATTTTATCTTGCGATAGTCATTATGTTCGCAGGGTTCGTGGTCATTGCCTTGCTCATTTTTAAAGAAAAGGGGAAAGATCTTCCCGTTGACGGGAAGTCCCAGTCCGCCGCGTCCGGAACCCCGGTCACCACGGCGGATGTTCTTAACCGTCTTGGGCTGGAATCTCCACTGATGAATTCGAACACAACAAAACCGGCAGCGCCCGGAAGGCTGCCATGGGAGAATTTTTTTAAGAAAAAAACATTTGCTGCGCCCTTGCCGCCCGCACCGCAACCCCAGGCGGCGCCGCGCGGGACCGCCGCCATGACCATTGAACCGTACGTGACCGCCGAAGCCGCGCAAATCACAAAACATGAATCCGAGTTGTCCCTCAAGCACGATGAGCTGCAGGCCCAGTATAAGGAATTAGAAGAAAAATATAACAGGCTGGACGCGCTTTTTAACGAAAAGAGCGATAACCTTGAAAAGACCGAAAAGAATCTTGCGCATGAAATAAAAACTCACAAGGAATTCAATAAGGTCAAAGATATTTTGGAAAAAGAACTGAAGGAGACAAAAGATCGATGCCGGAATCTGCAGATCGACGTGACGTCGGCGCAAACAGAAGCCGACACTTATCTAAAACGCGTCAATCAGCTCGAAGAGAAAATTAAAAAGTTGGAAATCGGTGTCCTTGCCGCCGAAGCCGCTATCAACGACGCGCAAGCTGAAACACAGATCGCCCGAAAACGTACCGGAGAGCTTGAAGAAAAGTTGCGGAACGCCGAATCCCAAATGCAGGAAAAAAACCGCAAAATTGAAGACCTGGTCAACAAACTTAAAGAACCTGTCGCGGCCCCTGCCGGTAAGCCTGTTGAAGTTCTTGAACAAAAAATGCCGTCGCCCCAGCCGGCAGAACCACATCCCGTCCCTGTCAGCATTGCGGTTCCTATTGCCTTCTCCGTCTCTTCTGCGCCGGAGGAATCAGCTCTTTCTGCAGTCCCGGTTCCTGGAGACAGTTTGTCCCTGGCGCCGGATATCGTGTCGCCGCCGGTATCGCCTGAAAAGCAGCACGCGGCGCCGGGAAATCCCGTGCCGGGTCAGAGTCAAGAGAATAACCCGTCCGAAACTGAACAACCCAAGGAGTCGAATGATGCGAACTAACGTTTTGAAATCAGCCCTATTGATTTTTTTAATGGTCTTATCCTGCGCCTCCTGCGCCAATGCCCAGAGCAAAAAAACAGCTTCAACTGTCTTCCTTTTGACGAATGAGGGGACGATCCAGCTGAAACTGTTCCCGGATGTGGCCCCGAAGGCCTGCGAAAATTTTCTTGAATTGGTGAAGAAGGGATATTACGACGGGCTTATCTTTCACCGTGTTATCAAAAATTTTATGATTCAGGGGGGGGATCCCACAGGGACAGGCACCGGCGGAGAAAGTATCTGGGGAGCGAAATTCGAGGATGAGGTGTCCCCAGCCGTCGTTTTTGACCGCAAGGGATTGCTGGCGATGGCGAATGCCGGCCCTAATACCAACGGCAGTCAGTTCTTTATCACGCTTGCGGCAACGCCGTGGCTCAACATGAAGCATACGATCTTTGGAGAAGTTGTGGAAGGTTATGATGTGGTGGATCGGATCGTGAACAATCCCAGCGATCCCGCCAGCAATCGTCCTCTTGAGGAACAAAAAATTATCCGGGCTTATCTTAGTGAAGAATAAGTGGCTTTAATGGATTCCTTGCTCAAAAAAGCCTACCTGGCTTCTCGGAAGGGACAGAGTTTTGCCTTTGCGACGATCACGGAGGCGACGGTCAAGGGGACGCCCCGCAAGACCGGAGCCAAGATGGTCGTTCTGGCCGATGGTTCCATCGTCGGGACCATTGGAGGAGGGCGCAATGAAAAGGCGGTTATTGCCAAATGTCTTGAGGCCATAAAAACCGGAAAACCGTCCGCCGTCACCTGCGACTATTTTGGACATGAGGGCCAGTCGGTTTGCGGCGGGCGGATGAAGGTCTTTATTGAGCCTTTTGCGGGAAAACGGCATTTTATTATCTGCGGCGCCGGCCATATCGCCTTGCCGTTGTCGGTTATCGGAAAAATGCTGAATTTTAAAGTGACCGTCATCGATGATCGCAAAGAACTGGCCAATGCCGCGCGTTTCCCGCATGTTGACGAGATCGTTTTGGGAAAACATGCCCAGCAGTTGGCAAAACAGGCGATTGACCGGGATACCTATATCATGATTGTCACGCAGGGGAATGAATATGATTATGAATGCCTTAGGGCCGTCGTTGGATCCGAGGCGGTCTATATCGGGGTCATTTCCAGCAAGGCTAAGCGAATCAAGTTTTTGAAGCGCCTCAAGGACTCGGGCGTCGATCAAAAAGATATTGAAAAAATATGTATCCCGGCGGGACTTGACTTGGGAGCGCAGACCCCTGAGGAAATTGCGTTATCCATCTCCGCAGAAATAGTTTCCCAATATAATAAAAATTGGGGGAAATCCGCAAAATTTGTCGAAAAAGCGACCTCTGCTGTCTAAAAATATCCCATTCTGATGATTTGATGGCATACCGTTACGAATTTTTTCTGTGGTAGAATTTCTTATATTATGTATTTTACATAACATATATTATAAGAAGTTAAAAAAAAGAAAAATAAGCCGATTTGAATGCGGGTTTGTGAGATTTTAAAGGCTGTTGATCGCTGTGGAGATGAGCTTGGTCAGTTGTTTGATTTGATTCACATTGGCATCGATCGTGCCGCTGGCGTCGGTTTTGGTGTGAAGATTGAGAACCCCCAACACCCTGTCTTCGGCAAACAGTGGAATAACCATGGATTGTTTGATCTCGGATCGTTTTAAAAGATGCTGGATGCGGTTGTCACCCGTGGTCCCTTTAATAAAAAACGACTCTTTCTCTTTTGCTGCGATGCCGGCAATCCCTTCTCCGAGTTTTAAACGACCTCCCTGCCGGATATTTTTTTTATCAAGCCCGCGGCAGGCCTTGATGATCAGTTCGCCTTTTCCCTTGTCGAGAATCATGATCGAACCGCATTCGGCGTTGGTGACGTTGAGCGCCACGTCGAGAGCTGTAACGAGCAATTCATC
>CAYHZK010000104.1:0-8114 GCA_964361085.1 uncultured Planctomycetales bacterium | reverse complement strand
AACCCCCGACCCGCTGATTACAAATCAGCTGCTCTACCAACTGAGCTACGCCAGCAAAATCAGTCTCAAGTGTACACTACGCGTTGTCGCGGTGTCAATGAACTTTCAGGGTAAAATCCCCGTCAAGGATTGTCATTTATAACAGATTTCCCGGAGGGTGTAAAGAATGATTTCATCCTTATTCGGGCCGTCTTTGGAGGATCAGTTCTCCTTTTTGGGTATCCACCTGAAAAATGAAATGATTTAAAAAGGACATCCCCAAAAGGCCGTCGTACCCTCCCCCGGTTTCCTGAAGCAGAACGATGGCCTGGATATTGGAGACGCGGGCGTTGCCGACCCTGATTTCCCGCAGCGTCACCAGGCGGGCCGGGACGATCCTGCCGCCGGCGATTTTGGCGTTCACGGGCTGCCCGCGCTGGGGGTTGATCCCGAGCTTCTTGGCGGTCCTTTGCGACAGCATCACATTCGAGGCCCCGGTGTCGACCAAAAATTGCGCGTGTGTCTTGCGATTCAGGGTCACATCCGCGAACAGACTGTTCCCGACTTTTTTCAAACGCACGCGATGCTTGCCCTGGGCGAGATACGCGGCGCTTTTGATGGCTTTGCCGGTGAATTTGGCGGTTTCCCAGCCGACCGTCGCCACCCCTTCGACGAGTTCGCAGCCGGACAACACAAAACCCCCAAAGAAGCCTAAACACAAAGCGAAACAACGGCTTTGATAATCAGAACGCATGCGGGATCGGTGAGGTTAACGGTTATTTCGGTTTGGCATTGAACACGGCATCAAAAGCGGCGAGATCTGCATACGCCTCACGGATGTCATAGGCCGGTTTTTTCTTTTGCGTCACGGCGTTGAAAAAATCGGTGTAAATGTCAGCGTATTCGTGCGACGGAAACGCGTGTTCGGCTTTTGAGGTCGCGCCTTCGAGGATCAGCGTCGACATGTTGCACTTGAGGCTCCCCTCGCTGCCATAAATTTTGAGAAAAAAATCATCCCTGTTGAAAATGGAATAGCTGATCACCGCGTCAATCACGACCTTGGCCGAAGACTCAAGGTGCAAAATCGCGGTGTCGTGTTTTCCCAGATGCGGATTGACGGAAGCCAGATGCCGGTAGCGCAGCTTAAGCGTCCCCAACAAAAACCGCAGCAGGCTGACGATATGGATCCCTCCGTCGAGAAGGATGCCGTCGTAGCCTTTGGGATCAAAACGCCAGCGGGCGTAATAAGGGCTCGCTTCGTCGAGATTCAGAAGGGTGTTGATCTGGACGAGGCGGATTTTGCCCAGGGCGCCGTCATTGAGGATCCGCTTGACCTGATGAAAAACGGACACGTAGCGGAAATTCTCAGCGATCATGAACTGGACGCCTTTTCGTTTTGCCATGGCAAGGAGTGCGCGGCCCTGGGCCAGCGTCGCGGCCAGGGGTTTTTCCGCAAGGAGATGCTTTCGTGCCAAGAGAACCTGCCGGGCGATTTCGAATTGGCGCGGGATGGGCACACAGGCGACCACGGCGTCCACATCATCCTGCGCCAGCAAGGCTGCCGGGTCCTCGCAATGTTTTGCTCCGGGAATCTGCGCATGCAGTTTCGCGAATTTCTCCCGGGAGGAGGTGTAGACGCAACGAATTTCGAATTGATCCTGCAATTTCAAAATCGCGGGAAGGTGTTTTTTGTTGAAAAAAACCCCGAGGCCAACGATACCCAATCGGATTTTCATAGGAATCTCACAGGTTGAAAAATAAAGCCCATTCACTATAACATATTCCCCACCGTCACAAAATTTATTCTTTTCAATCTTATACCGCTCTGTTAAGATGCTGCCTATGCTGTCCCAGCTTGTCATCGAGAATTTTGGCCTGATCGACCGGCTTGCCATTGAATTTTCCCTGGAACTCAACATCCTCACCGGATCGACGGGCGCGGGCAAGTCGATCATCATCGACGGCCTGCGGTTTGCCCTGGGCGAACGCTTGAATCCCTCCCAGATCCGCGACCCCCGGAAGCCCTGTCTCATCGAGGCAGTTTTTGAGCTGAACGCCGGGAGCGTCAAGGATTCGAAAATTTTCAACGAATTTTTAAGCGACGATGACGCGCGCCTCATCATCAACCGACAATATCTGCCCGATGGACGGAGCAGAATCCGGGTCAACGGCCTTAACATCACAGTCGCCCAGCTCAAAACCCTGGGAGATCATCTCATTGATTTTCACGGCCCCCACGATCATCAGCTGTTGTTGACGGAGGAACGTCATCTGGGGATCCTCGACCAACTCACCGAATTCGGTCCGGCCCGGGATCAGTTCACGCGGCAATACGACGATTACCTCAAGATCAAAAATCAGTTGCGGGCCTTGCAGGACATGGCCGCATCCCGCGGCCGCGACCTGGAACTTTTAACGCATCAGATCAAGGAGCTGGAACAGCTTCCCCTGGAGCAGGCCCGGTATGAGGAGCTGTGTCAAGACCAGGTCCGGATCAACAACGCGGAAAAACTTTATGAGCACGCGGCGGGCCTGCGGGATATTTTAGAAAACAGCGATGGAGGGTTATCGGAGCTGGTCCGCAAGGCCTTTGGCCCCCTGCGCAGCCTCACCCAGATCGACCCAAAGACGTCCTCCCTGCAGGCTCATCTGGACGCCATTCAGGAAAACAGCAATGAACTTCTGTCGCAATTGCGCGACTATCTCGAGCGTCTTTCGTTTGAACCGGAAGAAGCCGCCGACGTCAACCGCCGTTGCGATATTTATGAAGATATCAAGCGCAAATACGGCCCCACGATCACCGAGGCCCAGACCTTTTATTCCCGCGTCAAAGAAAAACATTCGCTCCTGAACGATTGGGAACAGAGCGACGCCCGACTCAAAGAGCAGCTCATAGCCGCTGAAAAAGAGTTAAAGAAGACCGCGCAAAAGCTCACCGCCGCCCGCAAAAAGACAGCGGGTCTCCTGAAGGAAACGATCGAAAAGGAACTGAAGGACCTCGGGATTGAACACGTGGCGTTCGAGGCGAGAATGGCGCTTACGGACTTTCATGCCGCCGGGCAAGACCATGTGGTGTTTTATATCAGCCCCAATGCCGGCGAGGATCTCAAACCGCTCTCCGAAATCGTCTCCTCCGGCGAGGCCGCGCGGCTCATGCTGGCCTTAAAAAAGGCCCTGATTAAAGTCGATTCCGTGCCGGTCCTGATTTTTGATGAGATCGACGCCCAGATCGGTGGACGCCTGGGGACGATCACCGGCAAAAAGCTCAAAGAACTTTCCCGGACCCGTCAGGTCATTTTGATCACCCACCTTCCTCAGATTGCGTCCTTCGCCGACACGCATTTTAAGGTTGTCAAAAAGGTGACGGCCGGACGCACCATCACAACCGTCAATCCTCTCAATAAAGAGGAACGCGTCAAAGAACTGGCCGAAATGATGAGCGGCAAATCGCAGAGCGACATCGCGCTCAGCCACGCCGAGACTCTCCTGGCCGACGCGAAAAAGACCTGACGGCATGGCCTGTCTGCCGGAACATTTTGCCCGTGCTCGGCAGCACCCATCCCCCGGTGGGGAACCCCTGCCGCCTGCGCGCGGACAACATGCCCCGGCAGACGCCCGCCTGTTCAAGACGAAGTTTTGGGATGTTAAAGCAAATTACCATTTGATTTCGCGGTAAGAGTATGATAGTTTTCTGTTTAAACTTTTAACTTAACCTGGGAGTTTGAAATGAAGAACATCGGTATTATCACCAGCGGCGGAGACTGCGGCGGGCTTAACGCCGTGATCAAAGGCGCTGCCCTCATGGCCCAGCAGCTCGGGATGACCTGCCACGTCATTCCCAACGGTTATGCGGGACTTTACAACCTGATCGACTTTGATCAGCTCGTTGAGCTCACCCCCCAGCGCCTGGATAAAATCGACATCAACCGGGCCGGATCCGAGGCCGGACATTCCCGCGTCAAAATCAAAAAGATTGATGATGAAAAAAAATATGACCGGATCAAAAACGGTTTAAAAAAATTTAATATCGACGGCCTGGTCATCAGCGGCGGAGATGACAGCGGCAGCGTCATGGTCGATCTGGCCCAGCAGGGGATCCAATGCGTCCATGCCCCCAAAACGATGGATCTCGACCTGCAGACCTATTCCGTCGGCGGGGATTCAACGATTGCCCGCATCGCCAATTTTGTCGAGGATTTAAAAACCACGGCTTATACCCACAACCGTATCTTTGCCGTTGAGGTCTTCGGCCGTTATGCCGGGCACACGGCTTTTCGCGGCGGGATCGCGGCTGACGCGGACGCCATCCTCATCCCGGAGGTTCCGGTCGATTTTGACGCCCTTTATGAGCACGCGAAAACCCGTTTTATGAGCCGGGTCGCCCATAGCGACGTTAAGGCCGGGACGTACATGATCGTGGTGGCCGAGGGGCTCAAAGACGCCAGCGGCGGAGAACTTGTGGACGAGGCCGCCGGAGTGGACGCCTTCGGGCACAAGCGTCTGGCCGGGGCCGGCAGCTATGTCGCGCAACAGTTGAGCAAGCGTTTTAAAGCTGATGCGGCGGTCAAGGAATTTATGATCAAACACGGCCTTTTTGTGAAAGGGATCAATGAGGTCCCGGAAGTCCGTTCTCTGGTCACCGGACACCTCACCCGCTGCGGGCAGACCTCCCCCCTCGATGCCAGTTTCGGGAAAGAAGCGGGGGCGGCGGCCGTCATGCTCCTTAAAAGCGGCACGACGGGCGTGACCATCGCCGGCATCAACGGCCAGGAGATCCGCTACATGAATACCGCCGACGCCATCAAACAGCGCCATGTCGATCCCGCGCTCATCACCTACCACGAACAGATGGGAATTTGTTTTGGCCGCAGGCCGGCGAACATGAAGATGGAATTCAAAAAAATCGAAGGAAAACCCGAGCGGCCGTTGTAATCGAGAACGCACACTTGAAATATCCTCCCCAAAATCCACCCTGCGCTCCTGAACAATATCCCGGAGAATAGTCATGCCTAATATAAAAAAGAAATATCTGTACGTCAGCCTGTTCATCATTTCAGCGTCTTTTCTCATCGTCGAATTCCTGATTTCAAGGATTATGAGCGTTGTGGCCTGGTATCACTTTGCCTTTTTTGCCATCAGCCTCGCTCTCTTCGGTATGGCCATCGGCGCGGTGACGGTTCATCTGAATAAAGCGAAATATCTGGAACGGATTGACGACTTTCTGGCTTCCTACGCCTTTAAATTCGGGCTGAGTTTGTTGAATCTTATTTTTGTGATCAGCCAGTTGACGTTTTTTTATAACATCACCGCGCAGGGGATTGTGTACGATTATATGAATATGGCGATCATCTTTCTCTCCATATGTCTCCCCTTCATTTTCGCCGGCGTCTTTATGTGCCTGTGTTTAACGCGATATGCCGCCGAAGCTCACAAGGCTTATTTTATCAACCTGCTGGGATCGTCTCTCGGATGTCTGGTTTTTATTCCGTTGGTGAACTTGTTAAATGCTTTTAATACAATGCTTTTTGTCGCCTTGCTGTCTTTTCTGACGTCATATTTGATCCACAGATCCTCCCGTCAAAAATCTCCGTTGTTAAGGGGCGCTTCTTTTTTCTCCGTGGTCGCGGTCTTTGTCATCATCACGATCAACATGTCCTTCAACATCTTTGACTTTCAATGGACGAAAGGGCGCCCGGATCTCAACGCGCATTACAAAAAGTGGAATGCCTTCTCTTATATCAGGCTCACGCATCAAGGGCTGTCAACCCCCTATGGCTGGGGACTGTCACCCGTAAAATTCCCCGAAATTCTTAACCAGAGGATAAGGCAATCTTATCTTGAAATCGACGGGGCCGCAGGGACCATGATGACAGAATTTCGCGGGGATATCAGCACCATCAATTATTTAAAATATGATATCACTGCGTTTCCTCATCATTTGATCAAAGACGGCAATATTATGGTGATTGGAGTTGGCGCGGGGAGGGACATCCTGGCCGGTTTAGCCTTTGAGCAAAAGAACATTCTTGGGCTTGAAATCAACGGGAGTATTCTGGAAACGTTGAACGATATCTTTGGGGATATGACCGGGCATCTTGATCAATACCCTAATATTCAATTTGTCAACGATGAGGCCAGGAGTTATATCGCCTCTGCGAAAAGGGAATTTGACCTGATTCAAATTTCTCTGATCGACACCATGGCGGCATCCTTATCCGGGGCTTATGCCCTGACCGAAAACAGCCTGTATACCCGCGAGGCCTTTGAGATTTACATCAAAAACCTCACACCTCAGGGCATACTCAGCGTTTCACATTGGATGAATCTGGATTTCAATCGATATTTCCTGCGACTCGCCGGGTTAGCCTCCTCCGCCCTGGAACGACTAGAGATCAACGACACACGCAAGCATATCGCGATTGTTTACAAAAACCGCACCTGGGAGGAGGGTGGTGTGGCCAATCTCATGGTTAAAAAGACCCCTTTTACCCCAGAGGATATTGCGGAGATTCAAAAAATTTGTGATGACATGGGATTCCAATTTATTTTAAACCCTCTTGACCCGGCACAACATTCACTAGCGATGATGGCGGATGCCTCCACCCGCGATCAATTTGTACAAAAAAACGAACTGAACATCCTGCCCGCCACGGATGATTCGCCGTTCTTCTTTCTTTTCCAGAAATTAAATTTGAAAAGTTTTATCGCGAATTTAAAAACGTTCAACATGGATGCAGAAAAAATCCTTTTCTCGTTGCTTGTTTTAATGATAACCTTGACGGCGGTCTTTGTGCTGTTGCCACTGCTGATTCAATCCGTCAGCCAATCGCAGCCCATAATTCAGTCCGGGTTACTCCCCCTCTCAATTTATTTCTCATCCATAGGGCTTGCGTTTATGTTTGTTGAGGTTTCCCAGATGACCCGGTTGAGCATATTCCTGGGGCACCCGGTCTACAGTTTGACGGTTGTTTTATTCACATTGCTGGTGAGCAGCAGTCTGGGGAGTTACCATTTGGGGGGAGAACTCAATCAAACCCGATTGAAAAAGATATATGGTGCTTATATTCTTCTGGCGCTTTTTTTGTTCATGTCTTTACCGTGGATTCTGCGCTTTTTAACGGAATATAATCTTCTCACGCGAATTGTTGTCTCGATGCTCGTCATTGCCCCTTTGGGATTTTTTATGGGATCATTTATGCCCCACGGAATCCGACTCGCCGAGTGTCGGAAAGGGTCCATCGCTTTTTTTGGGGGGCTCAACGGAGCCATGTCTGTTATCGGGTCAATTTTAACGATGATATTCATGATCGCATTTGGCATCAACGCTACGTTTCTGATCGGAATAGCCATGTACAGCGTCGCGATAGGGCTGTTATGGAAATTAACACCGGCGGATAGCAAGATTTAGTCGCAAAAAACTTGCGCAAGTTGTGGTGTGAAAAGCGGCAAGATCAATCGTGAAATGGGCGATAGTGGAACTTTTGAGCGATCTGAGCAAGATATCGGTCACCCGCACTGTCGCCGTAGGCATAGATCATTTTAAAATCATTTAGCCGGTAAGCGGCTTTAAGTCGATTGACTTTTTCCTCGCCAAAGCAATTTTTTGACGCGAATTGTCCCGTCAGCCTTCCATCTTTCACGTCAATTTTGGTCGCTAATAATTCAAATCCAAAGGACTCGCACCAGGGCCTGAGATAATTCTCAAATGAGGCCGAGACAATGACAATCCTGTGCCCTTCCTGTTTATGCCATTCTAAACGCTTGAGCGCGGCTGGCCGGACCAGTGTCGGAAGCCGCTCTCGAGTATACCGTTGTGCCATCGTCTCAAAATCCGCCTTCTCCCATCCTTTATAAAAATAGGAGAAGACTTTTTGCTTCGCCTTCCAATTGGGCATGATTTTTAGAACATATAAAACCAAAATCGGGCTGACAACCAGTATCCCCCACAGTGTTTTAAAAACACCGTGGCTGTAGAAAATAAAATCCTCAAAACTGTCTTTTGTTGTTATTGTCCCGTCGAAGTCAAAAATGGCGAGAATCATGGCAGGTTTCCTTTAAAATTTTGTTAATTTTAAATTCATTATCAGTACTGTCCGGTTAACTTTTAATTAAGTTTTGTAAGTTCATAATTCTTA
>CAYHZK010000103.1:0-8146 GCA_964361085.1 uncultured Planctomycetales bacterium | reverse complement strand
CCGGGCCGGTGCGCAAAACGATGTCGGCGATCTGCACGATGGGGATATGCCGGCCTGACGGCGTGGGGACCAAGACCCGCTTGAGTTTTTCCACATCGTCCCTCAATTCCCTGGGGTACCGGACATTGATGGGGTAACGCTCCCGACCTTCGATCGTCGTGGAGATATTCTCCCCGCCGATGGCCGACAGGACAACCATCTGCGCGTCCGCGACGGTCAAACCGTAACGCGCCAGTTCTTCGCGCTTAAGTTCAAAATCCAGAAAATACCCTCCGGCGGCGCGTTCTGCAAAGACGCTCCGTGTCCCGGGAATATTCCTTAATATCATCTCCAGGTGCGTGCCCAGTTCTTCGATTTTGTTCAAGTCCGACCCCAGGATTTTTATACCGATAGGCGTCCGTACGCCCGTCGACAACATATCGATGCGCGCCTTGATGGGCATAGTCCAGGCGTTAGTATTGCCGGGGATCTGGAGCGCCTCGTCCATCTGGTTGACCAGTTCCTCGTGCGAAAGGTGGTCGGGCCAAAACCGGCGCAACGGCCCTTCCAACACATCCGGCAGCCGGGAATACCAACGCGTCACTTTCCGCCACTGGTCTTCCGGCTTTAGGACGACGACGGTCTCCATCATGGAAAAAGGCGCCGGGTCCGTGGAGCTTTCCATCCGTCCCGCCTTCCCGAAGACGCTTTCGACCTCAGGAAAATTCTTTATAATGGAATCCTCCGTCTGCATCAATCTTTGGGCCTCCGCGATAGAAAGGCCGGGTAAGGTCGTCGGCATATACAGGATACTGCCTTCCCACAACGGCGGCATAAATTCCGACCCCAATTTCAAATAAACCGGAATTGTCGTCAGCATCAAAGCTAAGGCCGTGATGATGGTGCCCTTGCGGTGCCTGAGGACAAAACGGCAAACTGGTTCATAGATATGAAACAGGACTTTACTGATCGGATGTTTCTCCTCGGGATAATACGTGCCCACCGTTAATGTGGTCACGACTTTTGAGGCCAATTGTTCAACCTTGGTGGGAGGGTTGCCTCTCTTTTTTCCTAAGTTCCATGGCCACCGGATATGGACCGGGTCCATGCGGGTAAACAACATCCGCATAGCCGGGTCCAGCGTGACGGCCAGAATAGCGGCGATCGCCATCGCCAAATTTTTTGACCAAGCAAGCGGTTTAAAGAGACGCCCTTCTTGATCGACGAGCGTAAAGATAGGCAGGAAGGCGACGGCGATGACCAAAAGCGAGAAAAACACCGACGGTCCGACCTCTTTTAAAGCTCGCAGACGCACAGCGTGATAATCCCCCTTGCGTCCGCCCTCGACCCATTCTTCCAGGCGTTTATAAGCGTTTTCCACTTCGACGATAGCCCCGTCGACCAGGACACCGATCGAAATCGCGATCCCCGCAAGGGACATAATGTTGGACGTCAGTTTCAGGCCATAGAGTGGTATAAACGACAATAAAACAGCCACCGGGATCGTCACGATGGGGATGACCGCGGAAGGGAAATGCCAGAGAAAAACCAGGATGACGAAGCTGACGATGATCATCTCCTCGACCAACTGGTGCTTAAGCGTCTCGATGGCCTTCTGGATCAGCTCCGAACGGTCGTACGTGACTTTGACCTCCACCCCCTCAGGTAACGAAGGCTCAACCTCCTTGAGTTTGGCCTTGACCCGGTTAATCACGTTCAGCGCGTTCTCGCCGAAGCGCATGATCACGGTGCCGCCGACCACATCGCCTATGCCGTCTAAGTCCGCCACGCCACGGCGGATCTCAGGGCCGAGCGCGACGTTGGCGATATTCTTAATCAGGACCGGGGTGCCGTCTTTATCGACACTCACCACAATCTGCTCGATATCGGCAATCGACCGTATATAACCCCGTCCGCGCACCATGTATTCGGCGCCGGAAAACTCCAGGAGCCGGCCGCCCACCTCTTCGTTCCCCTTACGGATGGCTTCGACGACGGTTGTGATCGGGATGTTATAGGCCAGCAGGCGGTTGGGATCGATCGTCACCTGATACTGCTTGACGAATCCGCCGATGGACGCGACCTCCGCGACACCGGGGACACTTTGCAGATGATATCGCAGATACCAATCCTGATAGGAGCGCAATTCCTGCAGGGAGTGCTTTCCCGATTGATCGACCAGGGCGTACTGGAAAACCCATCCGACCCCCGTCGCGTCCGGCCCCAATTCCGTGCGCACGCCTTCCGGCAGCCGAGGGATGATCTTGCTCAAATATTCCAGCACGCGGCTGCGCGCCCAATAGATGTCGGTCCCGTCTTTAAAGATCACGTAAACATACGAAAACCCGAAATCCGAAAAACCGCGGATCGCCTTGACGTTCGGCGCGCCCAGGAGCGCTGTGACGATCGGGTAAGTCACCTGATCCTCGATAATGTCCGGACTGCGGTCCCAGCGGGAATAAATGATGACCTGGGTGTCCGAAAGGTCAGGGATCGCGTCGAGCGGAATGTTTTTAAGCGACCAGACCGCGCCGACCATGGCCGCGGCGACCAGAATGAGGATCATGAATTTATTCTTTGCGGAAAATTCGATGATCCTTTCGGCGAATCCGTCCTTCCCGGCCTCGGGATAACCGGGCCCCCCACGCAGGTTATTGTCCATGCTGATGCCCTCCTGTGCCCGTCATGCCTTCCAGAGAGGCCTTCAGGCGGCTCTCCGAGTCAACCAGAAAATTGCCGCTGGTGACGACCATGTCCCCCTCGCTTAATCCGGCCTGCACCTCGTAAAAATCCTCGCCTTTTGCGCCGAGCCGGGCATCCACCGGCTCCAGAATGCCGTCTCCTTTGTCGACAAAGACAATCTGGCGCTTGCCGGTGTCAAAGACCGCTTCAACGGGAACGGCAAGGACTTCCCCGACGTCGATGTGGATGACGGCATTGACATACATGCCGAGTTTGAGCCGCCCTTGCGGATTTTCAATCTGCGCCCGGATCCGTGTGGTCCGGGTTTCCGGATTGACGGTCGTGTCGATCCCGCGGATGACGCCGGAGGAATTTTGGTTGGGCAGGGATGGAATATCAACGCTCAGGGATTGTCCGATACGGATTGACGGCAATTCATATTCATAGATCTGCGCATAAACCCAGACCGGCTGATCCGTCGAGGCATAGATGAGATTTTGATCCGCCTCCTTCCACGCCGCGATTTCATCAATCAATTCATCGTTAAGCCCGATGTGTTTTAAACGAACTCTCGACGACCGGATGAACCGCTCTGCCTCGTCAATCGCCTCGGGATTCCCGCTGTCTTTGGCCCGACGGAGCTGTTTGAGGGATTCAATGAACTCCCCTTGCGCCTGATACCATTCCGGATCATTCGCGATGACGCCCGCCGCCCGGATCGTCTTGTGGATGTGTCTCCGGATGACCGGTGCTGTCTTAATGCCGATCAATTGCCGCTTCTGCCGGCTTAACATGACCTGCGCGTACCCCGGAGGGGCGGTTGCAGAAATCTCCGGATTCTCTTCCTCATAAACCGGGATCATCTCCATCCCCATGGGCGACTTGCCGGGCTCATCCGATTTGTATCCGGGGATCATCGGATCGGTCCAGTACAAAATTTTTTTAACCTTTCCCTGCTCGATGACATGTTTGCCGCAGACGGGGCAATCGATGGTCTCCCCCTCTTTGCCGACCATGAGCATCGCGCATGGTTTTCCGCCGTGCGCCTTGGCGCAGTTGTGCATGATACAAATGTCTTTGAGCTGATCCGCGACCTGCCGCCGCGGCCCGGAGGCCGGCGCGTCTTCCTTTTTGACCAGTTTCATATTGCAAATCGGACAATCGCCCTGCCGGTCGCTGGTGTACGTCGGGTGCATCGGGCAATAATAGACTTCCTTTTTTTGTCCCGGTGCTGATTTATGCCCGGATGGGGTCAGCCATACAATACCGCCTCCGGCGAGAAGCGTTGCGGTGATGATGCCTAAAATGATCTTTTTTGTCTTGCGCATGATTAACGGCCTCCTTCTTCGCTTCTGGAAAAATCTTTTAAATCCCTGCCGACCACACCCTCGAGCATGCTGATCGATTGATGATAATCGGCAAAGGCCCGGTAATACGCCACGCGCACCTGCAGATATTTACGCTGGGCGTCGATGACATCGGCGAAATCGTTTGAGCCGGTCTCATAGCCGATTTTTGTGATCTTGTAGGTTTGTTCCGACTGCGGCAAGAGCGAGACATTGTATAACGACAAAATGTCCTGATAACTCTTCACCATAAAATAAGCCTCCTGCACCTCAAAGGCCGTTTTGTTTTTCATGTCCTGCAAACTGCCTTGCCGGGAACGCAAATCAGCCTGAGCCTCGAGGATCTGCGCGCGCTGCTTGCCGAACCAAATCGGCACATTGATCTCCACCATGCCTTCCCACGCATCTTCCAGAGGCCCGGTCATATCCGTGGTCCTGTCGATGTAGTTATAACGCAAGGTGAAATCCGGCAGCAGATCCATTTTTGCCAGGGCCGTTTGTTTCTCGGCCTGGCTCACGGAGAATTTTGCCATCCGTATTTCCGGCCTCAGGTCATTGGCCATACCCATGACCTGATCCAGGGAATAGTCAAACGTCGGGGGGGCCATCTCATCCGTCTTCTTAATGGGCTGGTCAGCCGGACGGTTCAGGAGACTGTTGAGTCTGGCCTGCAGACTTTTGCGCTGCTGGCCGAGCATCAACAGCCGCTCGTTGAGTTCCTGCTTTTCGAGATTCGTCCGCAAGGCGTCCTGCTGCGGGCTTTGATGCGTTTCATACCTTCGCAAGGCAATGGTCTCCAAATCCTGGAGAAGGGCTTTTTGGTCATTCACGATCGCCGCGGCCTGGTCAACCCAGAAAAGATCGTAGTAAACGGACTTCGTCTGCCGGATCACCTCGCGCCTGACCATTTCATAATTTTCCTTCATGCCTCGGGATTCATCACGGGCGGCCAGACCGGCAAGATGCCGTTTGCCGGGAAACGGGATCTCTTGTCCGATTTCATACTCTTCTTCCATGGCGCCGTCGCGGGCAGAGGTTCTTTCTCCCGTATACGTGTAACCCATCATGTGGTCCGGCAGGGCCGTGGCCGTAACAATACGTTGCTCCGCGGCTTTCCAGGCGTGGTACGCCGATTGAATTTGCGGATTATTGTGCAAGGCCTCCTCGACAGCGGCGTCTAGGGATAGCGCAGCATCCTCTCCCGCCCAGCTCCGGGCACAGATTGCAACGACAAAGCCAAGACTCAATGCGACGATTTTCGAAATTTTTTTCATATCCCTTATCCCCTTGAATTTTGGATCACGATTGTATCCCGGCACATCCCCTCTCGAAAAGAAACAGGGGTCCGGTGCAGAAACAACAGGCGCAGGAAATTTTAAACGGAAGACTAAAGACGGAAGACGGAATTCTTGAGGTAGAGCGGAACCGGATGTTCGCGGAAGACAGCCCGCCCGGGGGGAATCGTTGCCGTATGGGCTGCGAGAGATGTCAACCCGGGGGCGGATAAAATCCGGGCCGGAAAATTTTGCGCTGAAATCGTCAGCAACGGAGAAGTTCCCGTTTCAGCCGTGAGTTTGGCGCAGGTGCAGGATTGGGGTGTTGAGGCATTTTGAGACGGACAGTGATGACACGGTGATGTTGTGGTGGACTGAATTTTGACTTCCGCGGGGACCGGCTCTGCGGCCCGCGCTTTGCCGGTCAGGCAGCAGCACGACAAAAAAAATGCCGCGACCGGGACCACCAAACCCCGATTAAACATTCCGAAAGTTTTTAATGTCTGGAGTTTCATTGCGCTCCAACTATAACACAGCCTTTTCAGGAATGTCAAACCGCGATCGAATCATTTGTCCCTTCGCAGAAATCCAAACAGGCCCCACCGTCGGGATTCCCTCGCGGGTGCGGCGTCGGTTTGTCCTTCCGTCAAGCCGGAATCATCCGATCCGCCTTCCGCCGCGCCGCCGGTGGATTGTTGAGGATCAGGGCTGACGGGTGGCGGGAGGACCGGGGGCGGGAGCGTCACCGGCATCCTGGCGCCCAGCGCTGTCATCACCGGCAGCAGCGTCTCCCCGTCGATCCCGCTGTGAACACTGTTCTTGATCAGAGTCCCTTTTTCCTGATCTTTGATGACGCAGCGGATCCGGTCCAAATGGTCCGCGTCGATCAACGCCGGGGAATGGGTGCTGAAGATCACCTGCCTCGGGGCGGGACCTTTTTCCGTCAAAACCTTCAAAATGTCTTTTTGCGCGACCGGGTGCAGATTCATTCCCGGCTCGTCGATGAGGATCACGGCATCATCGAATTTGTACCTGTTCAACCGCAGGTAAAATGACAAAAACCACTGGAATCCCCGGGAACGCTGCACGACTTTATAAACGTCCGTTCCCTCCGCTTCCTTAACGCCAAACAGCAGGTTGTTCCCGTCGTGGCGGGCGATCAATGTGATCTTGTTTTGCCCCCAGTGTCCCAAAAATTCGCCGCTGATGGCCGCCGCGGCCCGGTTCAAAATGTTGATGCGCTTTTGTAAATCCTCGGTTTTAACAAGCTGATCCAAATCCAGGTTGGCCATGCGGGCAAAATCTCCCACGGTTTGGTGATCCCGGGCGGCATCCATGGGGATTGAAAACGGAAGGATGTCGTTGAAGTCGCTGAAAAAAACAAAACGGGGCAGCCGTTTCACCATGGCCGCGGTGAATCGCTCCTGCGGCGATATTTTGGGATTCCCGTCCCGCGCCGCGCTCAAAATCCGGGTCATGTCGTGGAGCAGCTCCACGATCTCGACCTTGGCCTTTTCTTCATGAATAAATCCCAGATGGGATTTGACCAGGCCTTTCAAATCCCGTATCGAATTCTGGAGAATTTCAATATCCTGCGTTAAATTGAGGTCCGGTATCGCGCAGCCCTTGAGCAGTTCCTCCATCCGCTGCCGCTTTTTTTTGATTTGATCGGCGGGGTTGTTCTCATCCTGTTCGCCATGATGCGACACGGGCGCAAGGGCCTCGCCCTTCAACCGGTATTCCCCGGAAAACAATTTTGTCAGGCCGATCCCCTGATCGAGAATGTTTGCGCGCCGGTCGGCCGGAATTTTTATTTGCGATTCGTCAGCCATGGCATCAAGTTCGCCGGCATCGGTTGCAAAGGTCAGCTCGAGGGTCGGGTTGGGATGAATGCCGCTCAACGGGAACGCGTCGTCCGCGATGAAAGGCTGTTCGCGGTCGAAATCCCGGAGGGCCTCCAAAAGGCTGGTTTTTCCCGACTCATTCTTGCCGATGAGGATGGTAAAGTCGGAGGATAGCGGGCAATCGCCGCTGTCGATGATGGATTTGTAATGATGGATTCGAAATTTTTTTAATTTCATAACGCTCGCACGGGAAGCCGGCTACGTTGTCGATCCTGAAGCCGTGTCGCGGATTCAGGGGCCGGGACGCGCTGGAGTTTCAGGTTTTCAACGATGCGCTGCTCAAAAATGGTTCTGGTGTCCTTTTTGAAAAAAATATTCGACAGGCTCCTCATAATTCGCCGGGGATAAACAAGATAGCCGATGATATAAAAAAGGCTCACGCCCAGACAGCTGTAAAATTTCAACTCCGCGGGGCCGATGTGCTCGCAGTTCCTGCGATCCCGGGTCAATGTGTCCTGCGATAAAAGACCGCGGAAATAATTTTCATCGATCGATTTTATTTTTCCCTTCTGACGCATCTCCTTGAATAAGGCGCTCCCGGGATAGGGCGAGAAAATATAAAGCGGGACGTCATCCACGCCGAGCAGCGCCAGCCTCAGTTGAAAACGAATGGTCTTAAACACGTCGCGCCGTGTTTCCGGAGGGAATCCGATCATGAGATTGCAGCGGATCGACAAACCGTGTTTTTTGGCGGCCTTCATCGACGCCACCATCTTGTCGAGATGGATTTGTTTTTTGATAAGTTTGAGAACACGCTCTGAGCCGGACTCCGCGGCGTACACCAGGTAATAGCACCGCGTCCGGGCCATGAGCTCAATCACCTCTTCGTCCAGGGCCTCGGAACGCGTTCCTGAGGGCAGCGACCAGGACACGTTGATCTTCCGTTCTTCCATCAACCGTCCAAACTGCATGATCCAGTCCTTTTTTACGATGGCGGTCAGGTCGACAAATTCCACATGCG
>CAYHZK010000102.1:0-8226 GCA_964361085.1 uncultured Planctomycetales bacterium | reverse complement strand
GTAATTAAATTTGCGGAAACCGAAAACAGGAGCGTGAAGATCAACCTGCCTTGCATAAGCCGTATGTCCTTTATGACCCGTTTATCAAAACACGAACTCTGATAAGGCAAGTTTAGCATATAAGATGCGGCAAATGCCATGAGCGAAGCGGCAGCGAAGAAAAAAAGGGACGAGGCTAAAACGCGCGGAGGACGGCTAAAATCTTTGCAATGTCACCGGGGGTGTTGAAAATATGGGGCGCAACCCGCACATGGCCTTTCCAGAACGCCGTATAAATTCCCTGCTGCGATAATGTTTTGAAAATTTCCGGATTTTTGCGCGGGTCGTTGTGCGAAAAAACAACCAGGGCCGACCGGGCAGCCGGCTCCTGAGGGCTGAGCAGCGTATACCTGGTTTTGTCGAGTCCACCGATAAAATGCTCAACGCGTTCGCTGATGATGCGATGGACTTCGGCGACACCGATACCGGACAAATAATTGATCGACGCCGTTAACGGGACAAAATTAAAAAAATTCGCGGTTCCAAAGACATCAAAACGCCTGCTGCTGTGATCGTCGTTCAGGCGGAGTTCGCCGGTTGAGGCCAGTTCCGCGGCCGTCATCACATTCACCCAGAAGGCCTGCTGGTACTGCAACGATTCACGCAGCTGGGGCGTCATCCAGCAAAATCCCGTGCCGTACGGTCCGCAAAGCCATTTGAAGCCCGCCGAGGTCATGGCAGATACCGGCAATTTCTCAAAATCAAGCGGCAGACATCCGACGGACTGCGAAAAATTCACAACAAAAATGATGCCCCGTTCGCGGCAGAACCTCCCGATCGTCTCGATGTCAACGACATGCCCCGAAAACGTATGGACATGCGGCAGGCAGACCAGCCGTGTCGCCGCGGTGACGGCCGCGAAAAGTTCGTCCGGCTGGATCACGGGGCCTTGCGACGGGAGCTGGCGGACGACCACGCCGCGGTCTTGCAGGGCCAGCCAGGGGAGGATGTCGGTGGGAAAATCATTTTGCATCAGAAGAATTTCATCGCCGGCCTTAAACGGGATGCCATGCGCCAGAAGGTGAATCCCATAGGTCGCGCTGTTGCCGAGGATGACATCCCCGGCGGAGACATTCAGTAAACAGGCAATCGAATTTTTCAACTGCCGTGGAACATCCTGAAAACGCTGATGCGTCAACTCAAACGGCTTGACCTTCCAGGCAACGGCCTCTTCCAAGGCCTTGACCGCGACGCGAGGCATGGCCCCTTCACTGGCGCTGTTCAGCCAAATCTTTCCGTCGAAAGGGCCAAAATCATTTTCGTAACCGTTCATACACCTTAAAACAACACACTCAATTTTGCCCGGGCATAAACGGCGGCATCCGGTTCAACCTTGCCGATATCATCGCGATACTGAAGCCGGCGCCCCATCACACTCCCGACCGAAAGCGACGCCTGCAATAATTTGTCATGATGATAACGCAACCCGACACCCCCGCTCGTCTCACGGTACTTGAGAACCACACCCTTTTGCCCGCCGCGGGTCACTTCATATTCATCGCGGACAAAATCCAATTCCCCAAAAACCGACCAATGCTCATTCCATTGATACGTGACGTTGGGGTCGTCGGAGGCAAAATTGAATGACAAGCGGTCGTTTGGTTTATAGATGATCCCCAGGATGGGAAGAACCGATTCGTCGTAATCGATGCGGATGGACACGCCGGCCACGACGATGAAGGCATCACTTTTTTTGTAAATCCCGTAGATGCGAAACGGCATCCGAAAGGCGCTGTCCGTCCAGGTCCAATCGTCCGTATACCATGACGGAAACACATCGATGCCCATGAAGTGGGAGTCCGACGCGCAAAACGGCATGGGAAATTTTGTCCCGATCCCGAAGGAACGGCCTTCCAAATGCGAGGGAAGGTTGACGGGGAGATTTTCGTTGATGTCGGTATGCTTATAATCAAAGGAAAGTCCCAGCGGCAATGTCCCTCCGATCTTGTACTCGTGTTCGATGCCAAACCCGGATTCAGCGATTGCGATATCACCCGCCATCGCGTTGACGTCGCTTTCGGCGATCACGCGGGAATCCGCCGTTATCGTGAACGATTTTTCCTCCCCGGCAGAAACGCTCAACGGGGAAAGATAAAACACAGCAACAAGTCCAATCCAGAATTTTGCACGCACGGAACCATTCATCATCCTATTCTCCTTTTTTTTGTGAACCTCAGGTTATGGGGACTGCTGCAAAATGCCAAGATGCAAGGCATCGACGAGTGAGCGCGGAGACGTCCTCCATGGACATCGCACAAGCGAATGAGAAGATAACGCCGCAGATGGGCGTTTTGCAACAGTCCCTATGGGATGAGAACGATTTTGCCATAGGCACCGCGCCCCATGATCGCCTCGTGCGCCGCCGGGGCCGCGGCCAGGGGAAACTGTCGTCCCACAACCGGCGCCAGTTTTCCGGTCTTGAATCCTTCTTCCAGCGAAACATAAACCTTTCGCTTTTCATCCGTGGAGAGATTCATCATCGATAATCCCAGAATGACCAAATCCCTGGACATCGTGTCCCGGGGATTGATCATAACAGGCCCGCGGCAGCCGATCACAACAATGCGGCCGTTGCGCCCGGCGATTTTTAAATCTTCACCAAGATTGACATTCGCCAGCATCTCCAAAATGATATCGACACCGCGACCCTGAGTGATATCGGTGATCCGGGACAAATACCCCGTCTGACTGTGATCGAGGGCGTGGTCGGCGCCTTCTTTCGTGAGAAGTTCCAGCCCCCGGGCCGTGCCGGCCGTGGCAATGACCGTGAGCCCCGCCGACTTCGCCAATTGCAGCGCGGCAAGGCCGACCCCGCCGCTGGCGCCATGGATCAGAACGGTTTCTCCGGCCAGCGCCCTGGCCTTGGTGAACAAGCCGCGATAGGCGGTCCCATACGGAACGCCGATGGCGGCTCCCTGTTCAAAGGTGAGAGATTGAGGAAGAGGAAAAATCTGTTCTTCGGTGCAAAGCGCGTCTTGAGCGTAAGTCCCGGAAAGACTTGCCGTCACGTAAATACGGTCGCCGGGCCGGAATCTCCGCGTCTGGCGTCCGACGGCTTTAACAATACCGGCCGCGTCGATCCCGGGAGTATACGGAAGATCCACGGAAATCATGTACTGGCCGGAACGCATATAGGCGTCCACCGGATTGACGCCGGCGGCCTTGACTTCGACCACCACCTGTCCATCCTCCGCGGCGAGCGGAGGGACATCTTCAATCTGCATAACCGCGGGATCCCCAAATGTCGTGACGCGAATGGCCTTCATGATGATCCCGTTAAAAGTGATCGTTCATGATATTGTTATGGCTGGCGATGACCACCCAACGGTCAGGCTGTTTTTTCCAGGTCATGGTATAGCGGCGGATCACGCGCTTCCCCTGATCCACCTGGTTCTGTTCGATCGTGAAAATGAAATATTGCAGAATCGCAATATCCCCGTGCAGACGGATATCAATCGGACGCAGCTCGCAGATGATGACCTTCGTCGATTTGGCCCAAAACCCAACCCACTTCTCTAACCAGGGCCGGTCCACCGGCAAAGGACTTTCATGCCCGTACCCGATAAACTGCGGATGGATAAATTTTAAAAATTCGTTCACCTCCCCGCCGATCAATTTTTGCCAATGCGTATCGAGGTTTTCCCAGACTTCGAGTTGTTCTTTTGTCCAATGTTCTGGAACCCACGATGATAGTTTCATTCACGCCCTCCTGAAAGTGAGCCTCCGGATTGAAGATAATAAAAGCCCCGCTTCGGATAACGTCACGGGGCTTTTAAAGAATTGCGAGATTTTATATGCGGACGACGTTGACGGCCTGATCGCCTTTTTGGCCTTTTTGGATTTCGAACTCGACCTCTTGACCCTCTTCCAATGTTCGATAACCATCGGATTTGATCGCGGTGTGGTGAACGAAGACATCACTGCCGGATTCCTGGGCGATAAAACCATAACCTTTCTGGTTATTGAACCACTTCACTTTGCCTCTTGCCATTACTTACTACCCCCTTTCCTCAAAAATTTTGTAGTAAATAATGGCAGAAACAATGTCAACCATATCGTGGTCATTTATTTCTCACCACTTATTTACTGCAGGAGAAAGTATGCTCGAACCGATATACTTTGTCAAATATTATTTCAGCTTTTCAGAAAGTTTGTACAGAATCCCGTTCGCAACATCAGGCTTGGGAATCAAGAACTTACGAGCCGAAACGCTGACCTTCGTCCTGCCGGACAATCCTTCGTCAATCCGGACGGTGACGTTGCAGCCGTCCACAGTCGCCGTGATCTTTTCTTCAGACTTTTCGATATTCGTCCCGGATTGACTTAAAACCTCTACCGCGACCCGGTAAACCTGTTCAAAATTTTTTCCGTAATCACCGGTCGCAGCGTCATGGCCTATCAGAACACTCGCCACCCCAACCGGGATCAAGGCTGTTCCGAAAAACGCCGCCGCCCCGTAAACGGCCGCGCTCTTGATCGCCGTCGGTTTTATGCCTTCCAGCAAAACCAGTGTGGCCAACTGATTCGCGCTGGTGATATTTTTGTAGGTTTTGTCTTTCACGCCGACATCAAAGACCTGAATTTTCGGTTCCTCCCCCTGTGAATAGTCTTTAAAAATCACCCGGCCCAGAGTCAGCTGCATCGTGTCAATCCTCATCGGGATCATTTCCGGTTTTTTCACCTCGGTTTTTTTGCCATCGTCTTTGGCCTTCTGCGTAACTTTAAGAAAATCAACGTTGAGCTTGCCCTCGCGGTTTTTCACCAGGGTGAGCTCCTGAAGATTGAGACGGAATAACGGCATGTGCAATGTCTTTTTTAACAACGCCCGCAAATCGTAATCGACCACAATTTGCGGGACATTGAGAAGAACCTCTTCAGGGAACCCCGCGGGGTTATAAACCCTTAACCCTTCAATGCGGATCTTTTGCTCTAAAAGCCCTAGGGAAAATTGATCAATCTCAGCCGCGGTTCCCGTCACCTGCCGAATCCCCATAACAACCGTACTTTTGATAATGGCGTCCTTAGCAGCCCCAAGGCCGGCAAAAATAACCGAAACCGCCAAAACAACGACCAAGATTTTTTTCATAGGCAATCCTTTCGGGTTTATCCTATTACAAGGTCTTACCGACGCCAAGTTCTTTCTGAGAAAGTATCATTTTAATCCTGATTTAATCCGGTTTTAATCTTTCCAAAGTTTATCTTGAAAAGGCTTTCCCATCCGTCTATACTTTAGCCATGCAAAATCGTGTTCTCATCTTCGATTTCGACGGCACCATTGCCGATACCTTTCAGCTGATCGTCGCCATCAGCAACCACCTGGCCGACGAGTTCGAATTCAAAAAAATGACTCCTGCGGAAGCCGAGCGGATGAAGCACAACACCTTAAACGAGACCATCCGCCAGCTCAACGTCCCGCTCTTGAAAATTCCGATGATCGTCGCGCGGGCCAAGGACGAAGTGCTAAAAGAAATCACCCGCATCAAGCCGATTGAGGGCCTGAAAGAAATCCTGATGAATCTTAAGACGGCCGGGGTAACTCTGGGCATCCTCTCATCCAATTCGTTCCAAAACGTCTCCGCGTTTTTGCGGACGCACGATCTGGATGTCTTTGATTTTGTCACCACATCGTCAAAAATCTGGAGCAAAAATCATAACCTGGACAAATTGATCAGCCGGGAAGGTTTCAAGATGGAAGACGTGGTTTATGTCGGAGATGAGACGCGGGACATCGTGGCCGCACGAAAATTAGGGATTCGCGTCGCCGCCGTCACCTGGGGATACAATTCGTCAGAAGCGCTGGAAGCCCACCACCCGGATTATCTCTTAAGCGAGCCCTCGGAGTTGATGGACCTCATCACCCCCCTCCCTCAGCCTTTCGTTTAATAAAAACCGATCGGACTTTTTTATAACCGCAAAGTTGATCACCCGGCCAGTTTTGGTGCAAAATATCGCGAATCGGGACGCACCGAAAATATCTGCCGCTCACGGCCCGTCGCAGGCCAAAACGGGTTTCGTAAATACGGCAGAAATATTTTCCGCTTTCATCCTTGGCGAGATGTTCGCAAGGGTCACCCTCAATGGCGCCGCAGCAGGCGCCGCAGCGCGTGCATTGACTCTCCCACGCTTGAGACTGCCGCTCCTGCGAAGCCCGGTATCGGAGATCGTCGGAAAGTTCGGGGTTATCGTCCGTCATCACAAAATAATCTTTTGAGCAACATCGTGCCATAACTTCCCCGCTTCAGCGTAAATTGCAAAAGCAATTTCATTTTACCGGCACACGCCTCATCGGGTTCGGTCCTGAAATTCAAATCCTCAGGCCGCATCACCAGCGGGCGGGGTGTTGCTTTGAAATAGGATTCCCGGATTTTAAGTTTCGTGAACATCGTTTTCGTGAGGCCTTCGGCATCCAGGATCTCCTGATAAATCCTGGAGCTCCCCTCATCCGGCATCTTCGCGTTGCCGGCGGGTGTCGGCAAGACAAGGCCTTTCAGATACGAAAAAACGTCGCGGCTCAAATCCCGGTAGAAAATGTATTCCCCGGCAATCCCCGGATAAACCTTCAAATCCGCCGGGACATTCACGCGGATGAGCCTGCGGGCAAGTTCGTTCCACAAGTACGATTGATAGGCGCTCAAGTAAAGCGACATGTCTTCCCGGGGGATCTCTTTGAGCACAGGCAAGAATGCCGCAGGCTGTTTTTGCAAAAACTCAAAGGCCTTGCGCTCAAATCCCGTCGTGGCCATTTTAAGGCAGGCGCTCCAATCTTTCCAATGCTCGAAGAAATATTTTTTTCTCTCCTTGTCGCTTTTCTTGCCTTCCGAGTGCAGCGAGGTCAGATAAATCTTCAGGGCGCCGTTGAAATGTTTTTTGAGAAGTTTTTCGCCGATAAATCCCTGCACAGGATCAAAGCTGCCAAAACGCTGGTCGTCAAAATAATTCGGGTATCCAAATTCCTTAACACGACAAATCTCCGCCGCGGCGGATTCGACTTGCCCCGCGGTTAAGGCTCTGACCGCGATTTGGAACCGGTTTCCATCGATAAGATCGGGGCCCATCGGCCGATCCGAAAAACCGCAAAACGTTAGCGTGAACGCCTTCCCTGCGATCTCGGAAATTTTTTGTCCTTTGAATGTCACCCACTGGCTGGTGACGGCATGACGGTCTTTCTTTCCTCCATAGGAAAAATTTTCGAAAGGGACCTTAAGCTGCCGCGCAATTTCAAACAAGGCATCAACCGTGTTCCATCCACGCTTTTCAAGCCGGTACACGGCGAATGAACCGCGTTTTTCGAGTGCCAATGTCGCGATTTCCTCAACCTGAAAATCGTCCGGGCTGGATTTGATCTTAAGTTTCATGGCAGGTCGATTATCTCATATCAAAAGGCAATGCATCAACAAATCTCAATGATCACGCGAAAGTAAAAAGGCCACCGTTGGGTGCAGTGGCCTTTTCGCCTAAGGTGTTGCGATGATTTTTACAACTTAAACTCGGTTTGGAGATAAACAAAATCGGCGTCGTCATGAGTGCCGGTTTGTTTCATGTACTTGCCGGCAAACAAATGCGAATATCCCAGCATCACATTGACCATCGGATTCAACTGATATTGCGCCACGAGATCGACCTCATTCCCGAGATGGGAATTCACATCAGAAAGTGCCGCCGAGGCTGTCCTCGTGACGGTTCGCCCGGCGGAATACCAGGAATCCTTGGGCGTATCCAGATAAAGCAGATGCAGGTCCGCTTCCAGCTTTAATTTCTTCATCGGCTTCGCCGTCAGCTGCCAGCTGTAATCATTAAGATTTTGCAGGCTGAACAAATCCATATACCCGTAAAAAATGTGATTCGTCGGGTAAAGGTTGTCAAAGGTATTGAGTTCCCCGTCTCCGGGATTCGAGTCGCCCGAGGCGTAATCAAACTCAAACGCCAGCCGCGGCTGCCATTTATGACTTTTCATCGTATAGCCCAAGATCCCGACCGCCATCATGGCGTGCACGTCCTTATCATTAAAATTCCCCCACTGTCCCGCGGTGTCGAGTTCAAAATCAATCCCGTTCGAAAGCGCTTTTTTGACGCGTCCGCCGAAGGTAAAATTGTGGACCTCCCCCGTTCCATTCGGACCGAACGAAACGTTCTTCCATGTTGTCCGGTGGAACAGATAATTTTCGATCAAGGTCTCATTCAGGACCT
>CAYHZK010000101.1:0-8253 GCA_964361085.1 uncultured Planctomycetales bacterium | reverse complement strand
CCCAGAGAGAAACCCAAAAGGCTCCCCATAGTCACAACAATAGCAAAAATTTTTTTCATCCCTATCTCTCCTTTTTTCGGTTCAATTATACTCAAAATGTTTACAAATTAAACACAAACTTTGAAAAACAAACTCTCACAAATTTAAAATTTAACGCTCAAATCCAGTTGGACGATCTTCTGTTCATTCTTGGCCGCCTTGATCCTCTGATCCTGATAATAATCAAACCCCAGGACCACATTTTTGCTCAAACCGAATTCCAGAATCGCTTCATGCCCCCGGACATCGGTGATGCCGCCCAACCGGTCCGAATCCGGAAAGGCATCCGGAAACGCGTCCCGGCCCAATCGGGTGTACTGGTATTTCCACTGCCACTGTCCCTTCCCAACGACTTTTTCATCGCCGAATTTGATACCGGCGGCATAGCCGCTGCGTTCATCCACATGAGAGTCGACGTTCTGGATATAGTCCCCAAAAACAGCCGCGCGAGGAATCGGCAACAATTCCCCCACGGGATTCTTTAAGCCCAACTCGGCCGAAAACCCGAAAGAATCGTAATCATTTTTAAGGACGGACCCCGTCATGGTATTGGTGGACGATGTTCCGTCTAAAGCTGTCCCCTTAACGCCGTTGAATCCATAAAAAATCCCGGCGAGATTGGCATCAAAACAACTCTGTTTAAACTTCGCACCCGCTTGCGCGTAAATCAGGTATGGATCAGGCCGGTCGGTTTTCCCGTTTTCGTCAATGATCCAAAGACCGCTGTTGCCATAAATTGACAATTGATCGTTGACGGTGTGTTTCACATTTCCGGAAAACCCGGCGGGGTTGATGTCCGTGTCCCAAAGCATATCCGTTGTGTTCCAAAGATAGTCCGACTTGGCGTATTTACCAAAAACGGCCTTGCCCCATGACACGGGCATGTATTCAACAAAGGCATAATCCAGGCGGATATCGCCCCTGCGGAAAGAGTCGGTGAAAGTCATATTTGTCGACCGCGCGTCGTCTGACGTTGAACCGACCTCGGCGGTGGCCAACCCCGCCCCGAGTTTCCATTGGGGGTTGATCTGATTTTCCAATCCTAAGCGAAGGCGAATGCGGCCGCGGGAACGGCCTTCTTTATCGTTGGCGCGACGC
Source organism: uncultured Planctomycetales bacterium (assembly GCA_964361085.1). GTDB lineage: Bacteria > Omnitrophota > Gorgyraeia > Zapsychrales > JANLHA01 > CAYHZK01. The sequence goes on along the minus strand of CAYHZK010000101.1, from coordinate 7,116 downwards.
TCATATTGATAACGCACGCGCCCGTCGCCTTTGAGCTTGGTGCTTTTCACCCAGTCGGGCAGACCGACCTGAAAGGCTTCTTCACGGGCCAATTTCTCGTCGGCGGCAATCTCGCCTTTGAGTTTAAGCGCCTCTTTTTTATCCAGAATCCCTTTTTCAACCAGTTTTTCAATCAACGCATCCACCTGCGTCGCCGCAAAACTCAATGGAGCAAAACCCAAAATCATCGCACAGCACAAGATAAAACCAACCAATTTTCTCATTCCATTTCCTTTCTTTTTTAAGGGGTTACCACGGACACCGAATTTCGCCCCCTGCCGAGCTCAGGGACTTCAAAGAATGGGGGAGCTCCCCAAAGCCTCTCAATTGTAACTGCTCAATGAGCGGCTCAGGGAGCGCAAATGGACTTCAATGGTCTTCAAAGAATCTTGAAGATAATCGACTTCATACTGGTCGGAGTTTTCCAGCGATTCCACGAGCTGCTGAAAACAAACCAACTCCTGACGAAGCGACCTGACCACAAAGTCCTTGTACAGGCTCGGCATAGGTCGAATGCTTTCCATGGTTCACCTCCTTTCCTTTAAACTATTCAAGATTAATAGAAGAATATGAAAGGAAGATGGCAGGACTGTGAACTTTATGTGAACTGTGGTGGAAAGATCGTGAAGCGTCGTTCGTGAAGCGTGAAGCGGGGGATTATTTTTAAAAAACAGCGGTGAAAATGTTTTTTCGCTTCACGCTTCACGTGGTGCGCTTCACGTTACGGAATAATGACTTTAGGAAGCGCAACCCGGAAGGACGAACCGTGTCCCGGTTCGCTGGTGACGGTGATGTGACCCTGATGGGCCTGGACGATGTGCTTGACGATGGAGAGCCCCAGGCCTGTCCCGCCGGTCTGTCGGGAATGAGCTTTATCCACGCGGTAGAACCGCTCAAAAATTCGCGGCAGGTCCTCTTCGACGATGCCGATGCCGGTATCCGCCACTTCGACATCGACAAAGAAGTCGTCTTCACGGGCCGACACCGTCACCCGCCCGCCGGGAGTGTTGTATTTGATGGCGTTTTCCAGGAGATTCAAGAAAATCTGGGCGACGGCGGATTCATCACCCTTCACCCTGGAGAGATCGCGGGGAAAATTTTTTATCACCGAGATTTTTTTATCCCTGACCTGGATGTTCAGTCCGGCCAGCACCCAGTCTACAATCTCGCCGAGGTCGCAGTCCCTGAACGCCAGGGGGGATTTTCCCGACTCCAGCCGCGCCAATTCCAGAAGATCATCGACAAGCCTGGCCAAACGGTCGGATTCCGAATAAATAATCTTTAAGAACTCCACCGCATGCTCGCGGTCGTCGACAGCTCCCTCCAGAAGCGTCTCGGCATATCCCTTGATATTGGCGACGGGCGTGCGCAATTCATGCGAAACGTTGGCGACGAAATCCGTGCGGATCCGCTCCAGCCGGCGCAGATCCGTGATGTCGTGAAAAACCAGAACGGCGCCGTCACAGACGCCTTCACGGATGACCGTTCGGGCATGGACCCGCAGAGTTTTTTCCTCCGGCAGGAGGACGCTCAACTCCCGGGACTCCACTCCTCCCTGAAGCTGCAGCGTCCGGTCCACGATCTCCTGGATCTCCCGGTTGCGGATGACCTCAAGAGGGACGCGCCCGGCGACATCGCGCTCGACCCGCAAAACATCTTTCAGCGTCTGATTCATGAGAAGAATTTTTCCGTCGGCGGAAACAACCATCACCCCTTCGAACATGCTGAGGAGAACGGCTTCCAGGCGGCTTTTGCTGACCATGAGTTCATCGAGGCGGGCATCGATCCGGCGGCCCATGGTATTTAAGGATTCCGCCAGTTCGCCGATCTCATCGTCGCTGGACAGGGAAAGCCTTTTCGAAAAATCCCCGCCGGCCATCGCATGGGCCATGCCGGCAATATCACGGAGAGGACGGAACAATACCGCCGAGACGGCAAAACACACGATCACGAGCGCGAAAAAAACCAGAAATACCGTTGCCGGGGGGACATCCCCCAGAGGGGAAAAAAAGTAAAATCCCGTCACGATAACGGCGGACAGGGCCGCAAAGGCCAGAGTGATTTTCTGCGCGGAAAAAAGCCGCATCGCTATTCCTGTTCGATGATTGACGAAAGACGCAGGGATATTTTTGTATTGCCAACGTGCCCCACAGCCGATTGCGGCTTGTTTATATCATAAGCCGAAATCGGCGAGCTTGTGGGGATGGGGGGGGCGGCAAGGAAGAAATATTCCTGCGTCTTTTTAACGTTAAAGTGACAACTCATTCCTCAATCCTGAAACGGTATCCCAGGCCGCGGACGGTTTCGATGCCGTCGCCGGCCTTACCCAGTTTTTGCCGCAACCGTTTGATGTGGGTATCCACCGTGCGGGTCATGACGTCCGCCTCGATCTGCCAGACGTGAGACAGGAGTTGCTCGCGCGACTGGACCCGGCCTTTGCGTTCTAAAAGGATCGTGAGCAACTTGAATTCCATGGGGGTCAGGATAACCTCTTTTCCATTGACTGTGACCCGGTGCCGCGGGATATCGACGGTCAACTCACCGATGCTGATGATTTCCTTTCCAGTGCCTTTGGGTTGACCCCGTCGAAGGATGGTCTTGATTCTCAAGAGCAATTCCCGGGGGCTGAACGGCTTAACCACATAATCCTCCGCCCCCAGTTCAAGGCCCACAACACGGTCGACTTCCTCGCCCCTCGCTGTCAGCATCATGATCGGGATCGAGGACAAACGCTCATCCTTTTTAATCTGTTTGCAGGTTTCCATCCCGTCCATGCGGGGGAGCATGATATCTAAAATCACCAAGTCAACCGGCTGGGTATCAAGGAAATCCAGGGCCTCTTCCCCCGTGATTGTGACGTGACAATGGTAGCCCGCTTTTTCCAGATTATATTTTACGAGCTTCGCGATATTTTGATCGTCTTCAACGATCAGGATTTTTTCGTCGGACATAATCGCAAGATTGTTCGCATATTTCGAACCAGGGACAACGGGATGCGTTATTTAAAAATTTCTTCAAAAAACTGCCGCATGGCGCCCCACGAGCGCTGATCGGCCTTTTCATGATAAGCGGCGCCCTTGCTGTTGTCGGCGCCGGCGGCCGGATTCGTAAAACTATGCACGGCCCCGCCGTAAAAAATCATCGCCCAGTCCACGTTCGCGTCGCGCATTTCTTTTTGAAACGTCTGGACCTCCTCCATCGGGACATAAGGGTCATCGGCGCCGTGCAGCGCTAAAACTTTGGCCTTGATCTGACGGGCGTCCCCGGGATCGGGAGTCGAAAGCCCGCCGTGAAAACTCACCACGCCTCGCAACGGAGCGCCGCTCCTCGCCAATTCCAACGACACCGTCCCGCCGAAACAATATCCCATCATGGCAATCTTTCCGGGCGCGACCAAAGGATGATTTTTAAAAACATCATACCCGGCCCTGGCGCGCCGGCGCATGAGAGCCCGATCGCCTTTATAAATCCCCGCCTGAATAGCCGCTTCTTTGGTATCCCTGGGCCTGACATCTTTTCCGTAAATATCAATCGCGAGGGCGACATACCCCAATTTTGCCAGCTCCTCGGCTTTTGTATTGGCAAAACTGCCGAACCCCATCCAGTCATGCACGACAATCACGCCGGGGCGCTGCGCCTGACCGGCGTCGTCATAAGCGAGATACCCTTCCATCGTGACTTCGCCGTCTTTGTACTCGATCAATTGAGTTTGAATAGCGGCATAAGCCTGACTGGCCGCGGCCAACCCCAGAAAAGCAATCAATAATATTTTCATCATCAATCCTCCTCCCCGGGCTTCTCATAAAGAAAATTTGCGTGACGCTATCCTAGCGCCTGATCCGGTTTTTGACAAGTTCATAAATTTCACGGGCGATGTTGACACCGCAGCAGGATTCCATGCCTTCGAATCCCGGCGAAGAATTGGCCTCGCAGACTTTAAACATCCCGTCGGCGAACAAAAGATCGATCCCGGCGATATCCAGTCCCAGAACCTCCGCCGTGCGAATCGCCAGCTCTTCAATCGCGGAGTTCAGCGGATACGGAGCGACAAAACCCCCTTGGGAAAAATTCGCCTTAAACGAATCCTCAGCCGCCGTGCGTTCCATGCACCCGACAACCCGCCCCCCGATCACAATGATGCGAAGGTCTCTCCCCCGGCTCGTCGCCACGAACTCCTGAATAATAAAATGCGGATTTCCCTCGCTGGTTGTGATCATGGCGATCAGATCCTCAAATTGCCTGCGGTGTTCGCAAAGGAAAACCCCCCGGCCCTGCGAACCGCTTAATGTCTTGACCACAACGGGAAAACCAAAGGAACGCTCGACCAAATCCACGCTGATCGGAAATTTCGCCAGCATCGTGCGGACAATCGGAATTTTATTCTGCGCCAGAATCTGGTAAGTATACAGTTTATCTTTGACGATCTCGACACTGCGCGCCGTGTTGCCGACATAAACGCCCAACTGCTCCAGATGGCGCATCACGGCCAGGGCAAAATACGTCGTCGACGCCCCCATGCGGGGAATCAGGAAATCCGGAAGGTCCACGTCCTGCTCCTCGAGAAGAATGCTGCGGCGGCCTTCGTTGGTCACAATGAGATCGACATCCCCGGGGACAACCACGCGCGCCGTGATGCCCTGCCGCCCGGCTTCTTCGAGCAATCGAAAAACACCATAGGCCGGCGGCCGCCGGTCCTGCTGCCGCTGTTTATAAAGAATCCAGCCTGTCATATAGCCCTGTCCTCGTCCTTTTCAACTTTTCGACATCCAGGATGTAAATGTATCCTTTTTCCGGTTCCCCCCGCTGCCCCAGCATCAAATCCCGGTACGTGCAGACTTCCTCTTCCTGCGGCCAGATCCGGCTGGTCACCAGCGTCGGGAACGCCGCGACCGCGACATCCTTGATGCCGCCGGACCGGATCAACTCGCTCAAATCGGGATCGTCGCCGAAGTCCTCGCTCGCACAGTTATCCCAGATGGTGTTTCCTGAAACCGGCGGGACCAGAATATATCCGTCTTCAGGCTGCCTGATGTTTTTAATCCCGTAAAATCTGATTGTGTCCTTGAGCTTGGGGTTATTCATCATATCCGTCGTGCAAAAATTTCTGGGGTGATTCTGATAGACGAGCAGCCGCGAAATGCGGCGCTGTCTGACCCAGGCGTCGAGATAGGTTGTTGCCATGCGCGTCGGAAAGACATCCGTCGCGAAAATAAAAATATTAAAAACCAGATGGATAAAAAATACCGTCGCCAGCAACGCCTGCGTTTTCTTTGCAAGGCCGCGACTCCCGGGCCGGGCCGGGACATTTTTTTTGCCGTAGGCCAGGGTAAAACAGATTAGAAAAATGATTCCAAACAGCCACGAAAAATACGTGCGCCCGAATTGCGAGACCCGCGCGAACTCAATCCCCAGCGGCGTGGACACACTGATCAAAATCACGACCAGGAGCCGGCGCCGCGCCACGCCCTGCCCCAGAAGATACATAAGGCACACCAGGTAAGCGCCGAACATGACCGGCATGATGAGAAAAAAATATTTCAGGATCCAGAGCCACCCGCCTCCGCGAAACGTCGCCGCAAACGAAGGTTCAAACGGAAAAGGAAACTGCTGCGCCAGATAGCCCTGATAATAACTGAAGTGATTGCCGAACTGGCTCTGCCCGAGAAAATGGGAAAAGCGTTTCAAGCTGCCCAAGGGATCGGGCCACGTGAATAAGAGAAAAGGCTCAGCGGCCCCCGCGCAAAAAAGCCCGGCATTGCGCAAGATCCTTGCCCACGACCAGTTCCGGACGGCCGTCAACCGGGGATCCATCCCCAGGAGCAGAAAATACGGCAGATAGATCGCCGCCGTCGGAGATGAAAAAAACATAACGCCCATAAAAAGACCGGAGACACAATAAAAAATCCGTTTCTCGAAAGCCCGCTGCAAAAAAAACAGCGACAGCAGGAAATTCATCATCACCAGCGGCTGATGCGCCCCCTGCAAAATATACTGGTAAGTCCAGAACGAGGTCGCAAAAAGCAAAAAGCCGGCCAGGGCAATATCGGCGCCGAACATCCTCAAAAAAATCTTGTAAATGACAAGGGACGACGCCCAGACGGCCAGGATGAGCAGAAGGACGTTCGGATAAAGACTCCGGGTGTCGCCCAGCAATCGCTGCATGAGGGCGATGCCGAGGATCAACGCCTCCTTGCCCCGCATATTCAACTGGTTGAGAGACTGGTCCGGCAGGGTATGCATCAGGGAGAGATGGGGGAGTTCAAAAAGCCTGGCGGCCGTCGGGGCGTAGGGATTATACGAATCGCTGGGCCAAAAATTGATTTTATAAGTGCCGCAGGCCAGGAGGACCGCGGCCAGCGTGGCGATGACGATAACGGCGGGGAAATAATATTTTTCGCGGCCGACGGAACAGGGGCTCTTCATGATGTCAGACCACAACTCACCTTAAGGCTCCTGCGGCGCGGAAGGATCACCGTCGGACGAGCCGTCCTCTTCGATGACTTCCTTGCGGATGACCCGGGCTGTTTTTTTGCCGTCCTGCTCTTCATAATAGAGTTCGACCGCATCATCGACGGCGATCTCCGCCATCGTCCCGGCTCCCTCAAGGACGATCGCCGGATCCAGAAGGTACGTCACTTCTTTTTCATCATCCGAATCATAGTCGTATTCCTGCAGGGTGATCTGTTTTTCATCGAGAGCGATGACCGTCCCGTAGGTGTAAATGTATTGGCTGATTTCTGCCTGCTGCGTTTCGGTCTGAGCGGGCGCTGCGTCCGGGAGCGAAAACAGGACGGCGGCAGCCAGCAAAAGAATAAAACACTGTTTTTTCATGACGGACTCCTCCTTTGAAGACATAAAAAATTCACATTTTCATTTAATCGGGGTTTTATTATATATCACTCTCACACCCTCTTGAAAAGGATTATTCTCCCTTGTTTGATTCCCGTCAAAGGATGTTATAATACCGCCATGAAAAACAGTTATTTTATCGGTGTGGACATCGGCGGCACCAAGATCTCGGCTGCCCTCGTTTCACCGTCGGGCCGGATTCTCGCCCGCGGAAAATCCCCAACCCCT
>CAYHZK010000100.1:0-8267 GCA_964361085.1 uncultured Planctomycetales bacterium | reverse complement strand
AAGGTGCATCGGCCCGATTGGCAGTCCCCCAATCGGGTTCGATACACCTTGCGCCTCATTCAAATCCTCGAGCAGATGCTGCCCCCCGCGACGGAAGGCAGCATCTCCACAAGTCCGCTGTCCTACAAACATTGGGGGGAAGAACAAAATTCAACCTTCTGGCCGGTCGTCACCAAAAATCTTATCGAGGTGATTCACGCCTGCGTCCTCGTCGAACAAAAATGCGGACAATGGATCCACATCGATATCGAGCCGGAGCCGGACGGGATGCTTGAGTCCCCGCGGGACGTGATTGAATTCTTCAACGCACATCTGCTCCAGGCCGGGGCCGCGGAACTTGCTGCCATGTTGAAAACAAACAAGGCTAAGGCCAGGGACCTGATCCGACGCCACCTGCAGGTCTGTTATGATGTCTGCCACGCCGCCGTCATGTTCCAGAACCCTCAAAAAATTATTGCAGCATATTCGCGGGAAGGCATCGGCATCGGTAAAATCCAAATCAGCTCCGGCCTCAAGGTCGATTTCTCCGCAAACAACGACGCCAAAGCACACATCAATCATCTGGCAAAACGGCTGAAAGGATTTGCCGACTCCACGTATCTCCATCAAGTCGTGGCCCGGCAGGCCGATGGTCGGTTCGTCCGTTATCGCGACCTTCCGGATGCCTTAACGGACATCCGTCAAAAAGACTGGGCCCAGTGGCGGATCCATTACCACGTCCCCGTGTCGCATGGCCGTTATGGGACGATGGCCTCAACGCAGGACGAGCTGATCAAGGCACTGCGTCTTTTGAAACGCCGCCGTTACACGCGGCACCTGGAAATCGAAACCTACACCTGGGATGTCCTCCCCAAACGGTTGAAGCGGGATTTGACAACATCCCTGGGCGAGGAATACACATGGGTCTTAAACACATTATGCGCCGCTTAAAAGCCTTTCCGGCCCTGGCCAGGATTTCAAATTTGCCGACGATCTTAAGCAACTGCCTGGCCGGAACCGCCCTCGCCGGAGTCTCATCTTTTCACTTTCGCGTCCTTGTCCTGATGGCGCTGATGAGTTGTTTTTACACCGCGGGGATGATCCTTAACGATGTCTGCGACTACCGGTGGGATGCCGCTCACAAACCGCACCGACCGCTGGTCCGAGGAGAGGTCCGGCGTAACGAAGCCCTGTTCCTGTCTTTTTCCCTAATGGCACTAGGGTTGATCATGGCATCAACTATTTCAGCCGAGACATTCTTCGCCGGCCTTGTTCTTTGCGTGTTGATTGCCATTTACGATTGCTGGCACAAAAATAATCCCCTCGGCCCTCTCCTCATGGGATTATGCCGGGCGATGGTCTATGTGATCTGTATAATCGCCTTTTCGAATGCTGAGACGGTGTGGGCAAAGATTGTCCCGACCGGCCTTTTGTGCGCCTATGTCACAGGGTTGACCGCCCTCGCAAAAATGGGCGCGCGCGACAAAAATATTGAAGGCGTAATCGGCCATCTGATCGTCGGGATATCGCTTGTCGATGCCCTGATCATTGCCCAGTTCAACTTCCATCTCCCTTTCATCATCCTTTCGCTGCTGGCCGGGATTTTAACATTCGTTCTTCAAAAATCCATCAAGGGCACATAAATGAAGAAAACCGTGGTCATCAATATCGCTGGATTGACGCCGGAACTCATCGGAGAGGAGACCCCCGGCCTCAAAAAATTCGCGGCGGACGGCGCCCTTGCCGGCATTGAGACAATCGTCCCGGCCGTCACCTGCTCCGTTCAGTCGACGTTTCTGACCGGTCAATTACCGTCGCAGCACGGGATTGTCGGCAACGGATGGTACGGGCGGGATGACGGCGAAATCAAATTCTGGCGTCAATCGAACAAACTGATCCAGGGCCCCAAAATCTGGGACATGGCCAAATCCCGTCATCCAAAGTTTACCTGCGCCAATTTATTCTGGTGGTACAACATGCACTCCCGCGTTGATTACGGGATCACCCCGCGCCCCATGTATCCCGCCGACGGAAGAAAGATCCCGGACATCTACACCAAGCCTTTGGAAATCCGGTTTCCAATCCAGGCCGACCTGGGGCCGTTTCCCCTCTTCGACTTCTGGGGGCCAAAAACTTCCATCGCGTCATCGCGGTGGATCGCCCAATCGGCCCAATGGATCGATAAAAAATTCAACCCCGCACTGACACTCATTTATCTTCCGCATCTCGATTACTGTTTACAGCGCTGGGGGCCGACCCTTCCCAAAATCAAATCTGATCTCAACGAAATTGATGGCGTCATAGCCAATCTTGTGAATTTTTATGACAAACAAGGCGTTCAAATCATCATGTTATCCGAATACGGCATCACGCACACGCCCAACCCGGTCCACATTAACCGGGTTCTCCGCCAAGCCGGGCTCCTTAAAGTTCGAGAGGAGTTAGGACTCGAAATCCTCGACACCAGCGCCAGCAGCGCCTTTGCCGTCGTGGACCACCAAGTCGCGCATATTTATATCGCTGATCTATCTCAAAAGGAGGAGGTCAGAAATATCGTCAGCGGGATTGCCGGCATTGAGTTTCTCTGGGATGATGACGAAAAGGAAAAACACGGAATGAACCACCCCCGCGCGGGAGACTTGATTGCCGTCGCGGATAAGAACTCGTGGTTCACCTATTATTACTGGCTCGACGACCGGAAGGCGCCTGACTTTGCCAGAACGGTTGACATCCACCGCAAACCCGGCTATGATCCGGCGGAATTGTTTTTTGATCCCAAAATCCGGTTCCCGTCCCTCAAGGTCGGATATCGTCTGGCCCAGAAAATTCTGGGGTTTCGCTGTTTGATGGATATCGTGCCGCTGGATGCCGCGCTGGTGCGGGGCTCTCATGGCCGCGTCAACGAACGCGGAGAACAATCACCGGTCTTCATTTCGAACAACCGCGGGATCATCACGACAGATAAAATCCAGGCGACGGATGTCTGCCGTCTGATTTTGAAACATCTTGATTTGGAGATTCCATGCCGATAACGGAGATACAACAGCTGCTCTGGGGCTGGCTGGAGAAAAGACTGGACGGGGATTCCATAACCCGGCTCCGGGATCAAACCCGGCATATTAAAAAGCAGATCAATCCGCGTTTCTTTTTTACAGCCTTCAGCCTGGTGACGCGTTTTGTCAAAAAGGACCCTCTGGATTTAACCGCCGAAGAATTAGCTGAAGCCCATCGGCTCGCCCCGGGATGGTGCCCCAAAGACTGGCAGCTCGATGAGGCGGCCCGCGCCTGCTTTCTTTTATCGCTCCCCTCCCAAAACACGGCCCCGTATATTGAAATTTTAAACAAAACCTTTGCCGCGGCAGACTTGAGTGAAAGCCTTGCTCTCACCAAGGCCCTCCCGCTGCTACCGTTCGCTGAGCTGCACCTGGAACGGGCGCGGCTGGCGTTGCGCTCAAATATCAAAACCGTATTCAATGCCCTGGCCCTCAACAATCCTTATCCCTGCCGCGTGTTCGACGATCCGACGTGGAACCAGATGATCCTCAAGGCCATCTTTATCGGGACATCGTTGAATGAAATTTATGGAAAGGCTGAACGGGCCAACGCAACCTTAAAAACGATGCTCATCGATTTTGCCAGAGAACGTGAAAAAGCGGGGCGTCCCGTCGATCCGGAACTCTGGCAATGCGTTGAGCTGTGTCAACAGCGGGAGGTTCTTCCATGACCGATGAAAAAATGTTTTTTATCGATCCGCACATTCACATGAGCGCCAGGACGACGGACGATTATATAAAAATGGCCAAGGCCGGCATAGTGGCGGTCATTGAACCGGCCTTCTGGATCGGCCAGCCGCGGACCAACGCGGGAAGTTTTATCGACTACTTCTCGAGCCTCGTCAACTGGGAGCCGTTTCGGGCGTCGCAGTTCGGCGTCCGGCACTTTTGCGCGATCGGGCTCAACGCCAAGGAGGCCAACAATGAATCCCTGTCCCAGGAGGTGATTGAACTGATCCCCCGCTTCGCGGGAAAGGACAACGTCGTCGCCATCGGCGAGATCGGCTTCGATGAAATCACAAAAGCGGAAGAAACCGCATTGGTCGCCCAGATCGGTATCGCCAAAGACCTCAACATGCTCATCCTGATTCACACGCCGCATCGCGACAAAAAAACCGGGACCCTCAGAACCATGGACATCCTCGAAGAATGCCGCATCCCGCCGGAGAAGGTCGTCATCGATCACAACAATGAAGAAACGGTCCGCAGCGTGCTCGACCGCGGCTACTGGGCCGCGTTCACCATTTATCCGTTCACAAAAATGAGCAACGAGCGCATGGTTTCGATCGTGCAGCAATACGGCGCGGAGCGCATCCTCGTCGATTCCAGCGCCGACTGGGGTGTCAGCGATCCTTTGGCCGTTCCCAAGACCGCGGCTCTGATGCTAAAAAAAGGAATCCCACGGGAGGCCGTCATCAAGACCTGTTACCAAAATGCCCTTATGGCTTACGCGCCGTCGGGGGTCATCCATGAGGCCGAGCTCCTCCGCCCCAAGGCCGTCGACTGGGATCAACGTTACGAAGGCAACAGCGTCCTGCGAGGTCAAAAACCCCAGGACATCAATGATTTGATTATTCAATAACGCCCTGGGAAGTCAACCTAAAATCTTGCGTTTGTACCTCGAGGAAGGTAGAATGAATCGCATGATTGAAAAATCACCCTTCCTTTTTATAATAAGCTTTTTGTATTCGACTCTCGCGGGGCCGGCCCTGGCTCAGCCCTCCATCATCGATCAGATCATCAAGACCCAGCATTCTCTCGTCGGTGTCAGGGCGACCAACATGGGCTTGGTCAAATCCTCCGGCAGCGCGGCGGCGCTTGATCCTAAAACGGGCCGAATCGTCGTGACACATAACGCGGCCATGGCCGCCTATCAGAGAGGCGGCGCGGGGGTCATCATCCACCCTTCGGGCATTATCGTGACGAACGCCCACACCGTCAACAAGGCCGGCGCCGTCACGGTCGTTTTCTCGGATAACACCGAAACGTCCGCGCAGGTTATCCGGGTCATCAACAACCTGGACCTGGCCCTGCTGAAGTTCAAACCCTCCCGGGCGGCAATCCCCGTCATCATTGGCGATTCCAATGAGATCCGGCTCGGCGACGAAATCGCCACGATTGGGAATTCGGATCTCCTCAAAGAGTCCATCACCGGCGGCCAGGTCATCGGTCTGGGCACGAGCCGCTCCAAAAAGACCAAGGGGCAAACCGATCACGATCTGATCCAGACCAGCTTTAACGTTTATAAAGGCGACAGCGGCGGGCCGCTTTTTGATAAACAGGGCCGGTTGATCGGCCTGATGACCGCCAAGCAAAACAGCGTGGACCACTCGAGCTTCGCCATCCCGTCGAATAAAATCGTCACCTATCTCAACGAATACTTAAAAAATCCGTCCCCATGAACCGGACCAACCTGTTAACCCGCCGTCCCTCACGAGTCTTTATCTTTATTCTGCTCTGGACGATCGCAAGCGCTCTGGGGATTTATCTGCGGCTCTATCCTTTGCGCCACGCCTCTCACGGCGCCATCGAAAAAGCCACGGTGATCGTGATCACCAATGTCCGCAATGCCGTCGCAAGGACGATTGAAAAAGACCATCCGGATTTATCCGATATCGAAAAAAAACAGCGGGCCAAGAAGCAGTTTGACGCCGTGCTTCATGAGGACGGTGAGAAAATCCGCATGACCATCTCAACCGTCGCCCGGAGAATCGATGAGACCAGCCCCGATGACGACGACAAACTTTATCTTTTAGCCTCGGATTCCTATTATTATTACGGGCTCACGCAAAATATCCTGCGGACGGGCACAATCGGCCCCAAGATCAAGGGGAGCAAATTTTTTCATCCGCTCATGCTCGCCCCCGACGGGTATTGGGAGCCGCTGAACCTCCACCCTTTTGTCGGGGCCTTCGTTTATAAAATCATATCGCTCTTCAACCCCCGGATGCCTCTCATGGAGGCCGTCAGCTATACGCCCCTGATCCTGACGGCAATGGTCCTGGTCCCATTTTTTTTACTCTGCCGGTTCCTGGGATGCTCGCCGGGTGTCACGTTTATCGGGGCCGTGTACCTCCTCTGCGCCCCCATTTTTTTGCGGCGCAGCATGTTCGGCTGGTACGACGACGATCCGTACAATCTTTTTTTCTCATTCTTGATCCTGGGCAGCGTTCTCTACGCCGTGAAACACCGGGCCGACCGCCGGATTCTCTTCCGCTGGGCGATCGTCTACGCATTTCTCATCTCGTGCTACGCCCTTTTCTGGCACGGCTGGGTCTTGCTGGCGAGTCTTGTCACCATGGCCCTGGTCTTCATGGCCTTCGATAATTACATCATTGTCCGGGAAAAAGAAACGACGCGTCATCTCCTTTTTTATCTGGGGATGATCACGGCGGGAACGTTTTTGGGGATCAGCGCTGTTTTCGGCCCCCTGGAATTTTTTGTCCTCTTCCGCGAAGGTTGGACGGCACTGCAGGATTTTCTTCATCCTAAACTGGCATTGTGGCCCGACCTTTACATGGCTGTCGGGGAACTCACCAGCGCCTCGCCGGATTATCTTATGGACCTCGTCGGCGGGGTATTCTTTTTTAGCACGGCCCTGCTGGGGTTTCTGATTCAATTTTTCAAGGGGCTCCGCCATCCCAGGCCGAACATGAACCGTTATGCCGCGTTTCTCCTCGGGATATTTCTGGTCGTGACGATCAAACTGACGCTGGGAGCGCAGCGGTTCGCCACACTGTGTCTCATCCCCGTTTCGCTTTTGTTCCCGATCGCCCTGCAAAACATCGCTGATATCCTGGATAAAATCTTCCTTAAACGGCTGTTCCCCAAAATTCGGGAATCGGCGCCGGCCGTGTCGCTGATTATCATAATCTCCATGGCGGTCCTCGCCATCACGCCGTTTAAGAAAGCCCAGGCCAAGACCCCGGAACTCCTCAATCAGATTTTTAATCAAGTCTGGGACCGGGCATTGACAACAATCAAAATGGAAACACCGGAGGACAGCATTGTCAACACGTGGTGGCCGCCGGGGCATTTCATCAAGGCGATCGCGGAACGCCGGGTGACGTTCGACGGGGCCACGATCAACAAACCCCAAGCGTACTGGATGGCGAATGTTTTCTTAAGCGACGATGAAAAAATGAGCGCCGGGCTGCTGCGGATGCTCAACGGAAGCGGCAACAGGGCCGTCGAGTATCTGACGCAGCAGGGGATCCCGCTGTCCCGCGCCGTCGACATCCTGAAAAAAATTGCCTCCCTCGATTCCGCCCACGCCCGGACAGAACTCCAATCCGTCCTCCAGAACGATCAGATCAAAAACCTGCTTGACCTGACGCACCTTCCCCCCCCGCCTTCTTATCTTTTGATTTACAACGAGATTGTCGAAAAAAATATCCAGTTCAGTTTTGTGGGGAAATGGAATTTCAAAAAAATCGAGGAGATCAACGAGAACCCCCGCGAGCACAGCAGTGTGCCCGAATCGCGCTCTCCGGGCTATATCAAATTCCTCTGGGACTTAGCGGGCGGCCCCCCGCGTTACAGCGAACCCCTCATGACCTTCGCCCGACGGGGCAATACCGTCCTTTTTGAGCAGAATGTCCGCGTCGACCTCGCGACGATGGACTGCTCAATCAATTCTTCCAAATTCGGCAAAGGGACGCCGCGCAGCATCGTCTACGAAAAAGACGGGGAATTTTTTGAAAAGAAATTTTCCCACGCCAATCTCCCCTATTCCGTCATGCTCATCAGGGAACCCAAAGGCTATACCTGCATCCTGGCGGACACCGGCCTTGCCAAGTCCCTCCTCATGCGGCTGTACTTCTACGGCGGGAAAGGCCTGAATTACTTCGAGCCCTTCCTCGAAGAAAAAGACCCCACGGGACGCACGCACATCCTCGTCTACAAAGTCAACTGGGAAAAATTTATCAGAGATTAAAAAACTGACCGCGAAGCGGAGGGAAGCGTTTTTAAGTCTTGCGGCCGGTCCTCACCGTTTTGATGTCGGCGGGGCCTGGTTTTTGGGCAGAGCCGGGGGCCTTTTCTTTTGCCGGGGTCTCACCGTTCGGTTCGGTTAATCCCAACAAGAGCGGCAGATTGGGAACCGGCGTGACATTGATGATGATTGGAATAAACCCCTCAATCCTCATGCTCTCAATCGGCTGTTGCGGCAGGGGAAACGGCACGCCGTCGATGGCCCGGATGTACGACTCGGCCGGTGGGCCGCCCGACTCCCCA
>CAYHZK010000099.1:0-8271 GCA_964361085.1 uncultured Planctomycetales bacterium | reverse complement strand
AAATATGTCTTCCATGTTCCGGAACGGCTGGATTTGGCTCGAGAGCATATTCGTCAATTGAGAGAGTTTGCAGAAGATTTTGGATCCGAAGAGAAGGTCGGACTGTTCGTGCGGGAGGTTCTCTCAGGAATTCAAATACAGAATTTTGAAATTGATATTTCAGGGACGAAAGTTCAGGGGGCAGTTTTTAAAATCGATAGGGACAGGACAGAGGTCAAGGCATTTATCAACCATGATGTTCTTGATCATGATTTTGGAGAACATGGGATTGGCGTGGAACAGCGAGGAGCGCTCGGGAAAACAATCAGAGAGTTTGTGGAGAGCCGACCGGCCGGGGAAAAAAGGCCCTTGGCGGCGTTTAACGGCGTGCAATCTCATTGGGAGGCGACATTTGTCAGCATTATCGGCGGCAAACTTATGACAAAAATGGAGGGTGCGAGGGGTATCCATCAAAAAACATATGCGCCTGTCAACGGCAGGTTCTGGTTCCTGAGTTTTGATTGGGATAGAAAAGGTGTTTTTGAGGTTAATATTGATCAGGGACGGCTGCCGGAAGGGATCAATCTTGAAAATGCCCTGGCCGGCCCGCCGCTCGTTATTCATGGAAACAATGTCATTGATACGCTCGAATTTTATGTCCGTCCGGAGCTGGAAGGGCATCATCTCAACTGGCCGCGAGACCAGAGGATGGCGATGTCGGCGGCTGGGTTTGACAGGGCAGGAAAGTTTTTGAGGATTGCTGTTTATAACGATGTGACGATTGATGAATTTGTCGCTGTATTAAAAAAGTTTGATTTTGAGAATGCTGTTCTTCTGGGAACGAGCGCGGATGTTCAGACTTATAACAGTTTTAGCACTGAGCCATTTACGGCTGCTCAACCGCGCAATGGTTCTTATACCGGAAAACTTTTCCCTGAAGGGCGGCCGCTTGGGAGCCACATTGCAGTTTATGCTGTTGCAAGCACCACGCGGGATCAGAAGCGGCCGCAAGGTTTTTCGGGTCTTGATGCAAACGACAGCGCCTCCAGCCCTGTGGATACAGCCTTCGCGTTCTGGCAGGGCCGTTTCCGGAAAGATTACGGGGTGCATCTGACAAAATATATTCCCTATGAGGAGGCGCCGGAGGTCCTGTTGTCCTGGCGTGAACGAGCGCTCCTTGCCGCGCTCCGTCGGCAGGCTGGGTCGTCATCGGCCAGCAGTATGGTCAGGATATCACGGGCCGCCGGCCGGGGCGATCGTGTGTCGTTATCGTCATTCCAGAGCGCAAGTTCGTGGTCAAGCCTGCGCTTCATGTCAAAGAATGGGCTTTTGGTTCTGCCGAAAGATGAGGGCCCCGGAGGGAGCGGTCCGCGGTATTTTCGAGTCTTTCCATGGCTCGGTGATGATGGCCAGGAGTCTGCCTGGATGGAAGCCGCACAGATTTCTTCTGAAGAACCGTTGCCGCAAGACTCGACGGGTGATGTTGCGCCCTATGATGTCGCTGCGATAGAACCCTCTTTTGCGAGGACAACTTTTGCTGTGTCATCCGGCGGGGATGAAAAGAGCGGCAGGGATGCGGCGCCGACTGCGGAATGGCCGGTACGGCTGGAACATCAGGCCGGACAAACCCGGCTTATCAACTGGCTCTATCGTTTTTGGAATTTTTCACTCTATCCCTTGCGTTTTGTGTTGTCCCCAAGCCCCGCATTTTTGCAGATCCACCCTCTTCTCTGGGAGCAGCCTGTTGGCTTTGTGACCGCGGCGTTTGTCCCGCCGCCGGTTCCGGAAAGAAAGGTGAGCCTCGTGACGCGGATCCTCTGGAAAACCCGCGTGTTCAACGGCCAGGCGGAACGGCTGCGGGACCTGATGACGCGTCGGAATGAGCAACTGGACGCGGCCTTGCTCTACCGCTTTGCCCTGCAAAATGCGGTCACGTTTGCGCCCGGAGAATTTTCATCGTCCGAAAACCCGGAGGCTTTTCTTATCTCCGGAGAGCAGGCTGAGATCTTGTCGGTATAGGCGGGATTATGTTCTTAAGAATTGGCGGTCGAGAAAATTTTCTTTCATTTCAATAATGGTGGGGCGTCCATGGGGGCAGGTGAACGGGTCGCGGCAGAGGAGCAGTTGTTCTCTTTGATATTCGGCCTGGGCCGGTTTTAAGGCGTCCCCCGCCATAACCGAACAGCGGCAGGCCCGACGGGCGATCGTCTCGTGGTCGCAGCGGGCAAAATTTCCTCCCGCCAACAGATCTCGCACCGCTTTGACCGCGTCCCGCAACAGGACCGGGTAACTGTGAATCGCGATTGTCTCGTCGTCAAACTGCGTTGTCGAAAATCCGATCGAATCCAGTTTATCTTTTCCGTCTTCCCAGATCAGAAATTCCTGGGGGGTCAGTTTTAAAAGATGGGGGGCCAGAAGATTTTGAACCCCGATGTCTCCCTTTTCCATCTGCCGGATCAGGTGTTCAAAGCTGATCCGTTCCTGGGCCGCGTGCTGATCGACGATCAACAGCGATTGGTCCGCTTCGAACAACAGGAATTTATTGATGAAGGAGCCGATGTAACGGCTGCGGGAAAATTTGCCCTGCAGGGTGTCCGGTTTTTGTCCGAAGAGATTTTGGTCGGGAAAAGCGGCGGATGCCCCGGACGGGAAGGAATAGTGTTCGGTCGGGCGTTCGGATTCGGCGATTGCGGCGGCCGGCATTTCCACCGCCGGGATATGATCGTCCCATCCGGCCTCGGCGGTCGTCTGGCTCAAGGCCCGCTGCAGGGTTTTTCCATCCGGCGGCGCCGGGGCGAGGGTGTTTTTCAGTGTCGCTTCCTTGGCCTTCCCGGCGGTCATCAGGGTGTTTTCGACCATATGTCGCAGGAGAGGGAGGAGATTGTGTTCGTCTTTGATTTTGACCTCGCGCTTGGTCGGGTGGATGTTGACGTCGATGTCGCCCGGCGGGATTTGCAGAAAGACTGTAAAGAACGGTGAATACCCCGGCGGCAGAATGAGGCGATAAACATCGTTCAGATGAAAGCTCACGGTCTTGCTCTGCACCGGACGGCCGTTGATGAACACAAACTGCAAGTCTCGCCGGGTCCGGGTGATGTTGATGTCCCCCAGGATGAGGCGCGCGGAAAATTTTTGCAGGGCAAAATTGTGACCGACCTCCAGGAGATGATCTTTTTCGAGATTCAGGACCCGTGCGATGCGCTGTTTGAGATCTGTCGTGCTTTTAAGATCCAGCAGCGTTTTCTTTTCGTGGGTTAAGAGAAAACGGCATTGCGGGTGGAGCAGGGTATAGGGAATAACAATATTCAAGATTTGGTTGAGCTCGGTGGTGTTGGTCTTGAGAAATTTCCGACGGGCCGGGGTGTTGAAAAACAGTTCTTTGATTTCGATCTCGGTGCCGTCCTGCATGGTGACGGGCTTGAGGTTGATCGTCTCTCCCCCTCGCATGTGGATCTCCCAGCCGGTGTCCTGATCCTTGGGCTTGCTGCGCAAGATCACGTCGGAGACGGCCGCGATGCTGTACAGCGCCTCGCCGCGGAATCCCAGCGAATGGATGTCGAAGAGGTCGTCGATCGTCCGGATTTTGCTTGTTGAGTGGCGCTCAAAAATGGTCTGGATGTCGTCGCGGTGGATGCCGCTGCCTGAGTCTTTGATGTGGATCGCGGTTTTTCCGGCCTGCTGCAGGCGCAGTTCGATGGCATCGGTCTGGGCATCGAGCGAATTTTCAATCAGCTCTTTGATGACGGAGGCCGGGCGTTCGATGACCTCGCCGGCGGCGATCTTGCTGATGACGTCCGGGGGCAGGATGTGGACTCTGTTCATAGTTTTTTTCGTGAAGCGTGAAACGTGAAGCGTATGTCGTGAGGTGATTTTTTAAGAATGCTTCACGCCATCGGCGCGCTTCACGCTTTCCATTAAAATTTTCAGTTCATGAATTTTATTCAAGGCCTCCAGGGGCGTGAGGCGGTTGATGTCCAGGTCATTGAGCGCGGTTTTGATTTTTTCCCAGCCCGGGTCGGGCTGTTGCGTAAAAAGGGACAACTGGCTTTCCTGAGCCGCCGGGGCGGTCAGGCGCTCCTTGAGATTGTTCTGGAGCTCGAGTTCCGTCAGGATCTTTTTAGCGCGGTTGATAATCTGCGCCGGCACCCCGGCGAGTTTGGCCACATAAATCCCGTAGCTGTCGTCGGTTGAGCCGGGCACGATTTTGTGGAGAAAGATGATCTCGTCCTTCCATTCCTTAACGGCAACATTGTAATTTTTAACCCCCGCGTGTTCCGCGGCCAGAGCCGTCAGTTCATGAAAGTGTGTCGCAAAGAGGGTGCGGGCCCTGGTCTTCTGAAAATGCTCCGCGAGCGCCCAGGCCAGGCTCAGACCGTCGTAGGTGCTCGTGCCGCGTCCGATCTCGTCGAGGATGACGAGGCTGCGGGCGGTCAAGTTATTCAGGATGTCGGCGGTCTCGCTCATCTCGACCATAAAGGTGCTTTGTCCCCTGGTGATGTCGTCGTGCGCGCCGATGCGGGTGAAGACCTTGTCGACGACACCAATACGCGCGCTTTTCGCCGGAACATAACTTCCCATCTGCGCGAGGATGACGAGGATTGCGATCTGGCGGATATAGGTCGATTTCCCGGCCATGTTCGGCCCTGTCAGGATGATCAGGTGCTGCTCGTCGCAGTCAAGATAGGTGTCGTTGGCGATAAACGCCGTGCCGGACGTTTTTTCAACGACGGGATGGCGGCCTTCCTTAATATCGATCACAAGGTCTTCAGAAATCTCCGGCGCGACATAATGGGGTTGCTGGGCGAGCATGCACAGGGAATAGAGGGCGTCTAAGGTCGCCACACTTTGGGCAAAATCGTGCAGGGCTGCCGTTTCCTTGAGAATGGCCTCGCGCAGCCGGGCGATGAGTTCGTGTTCGAGCTTGAGGATTTTGTCCTGGGCGGTCAGGATCTTTTCTTCGAATTCTTTGAGCTGCGGGGTGATGAACCGCTCGCCGTTGACCAGGGTCTGTTTGCGGATAAAATCCGGCGGCACGGATCCGAGATTGGCGTTGGTGACCTCGATGTAATAGCCGAAAATTTTGTTAAAGCCGACTTTCAGCGAATTGATCTTGCTGCGTTTGATCTCTTCCGCCTGATACTGCCGCAGCCATTCCTGGCCGTTTTCGTGGATGTCGCGCAGGGCGTCGAGATCGGCGTGGAATCCCCGGCGGATGACCTTGCCTTCGGCGTTGGAAAGCGGCATGTCCGGGTTGATCGCGCCGGTCAAAAGTTTTCGCAGGGCGGGCAGATCCGGCACGGCAAAAAGCTGGTTCTGCCCGGCGAGGGGAAGAACAGCCTCCTGGATTTTCGGCAGGAGCGTCACGGCGTTTCGCAGCGCCAAAAGGTCGCGTGGGTGCGTGTACCCGCAGCTCAGTTTGGAGACGCATTTTTCGATATCGGGAAATGCGCTTAAAAATTCTTTGAGTTGATGCTGAATATCCGGCTGCTCCTTAAGCAGGGTCACCGCCGCCTGGCGGTTGAGGATCGCGGATGTTTCGCGCAGAGGGTGATGCAGCCAGGTGTGCAGCCTGCGTTTTCCAAGACCGCTTAAGGTGAGGTTGATCGTCCGGAACAATGTCTCCATCTCCAGCCCGTACATGGCCGCCGGCGAGACATAGACGTATTCTTCGTCGGCGTAGAGCGAGACCCTGTCGATATGGCGCAAGGGCTGCCGGTTCATGAGCCTTAAGTACTCGAGGATGGCATTGGCGCTGGCGACGGCCATCGGCAGTTCGTCGATGCCGAATCCTTTGAGATTCAGGAGCGAGAAATGTTCACAGAGATTTTTGTAGGCGATCTGCGGGTTAAACGACCAGCCTTCCTGGGGACTCAAGGTGACCGGCCTGGCTTGCAGCAAGGGATGTTTCAGGAGGTCTTTGATTTTTTGTTCTTCTTCGACGGGAAAGACGCATTCGTAAACCGGCAGACGCGCCATGATCTCCACAATCTTGCCGGCATCGCGGTATTGGTTGGTCTGGATCGTGCCCGTCGCCGGGTCGATGAACGCCATGCCGACGGCCTGGCCGTTGGGGCTTAAGGACAAAAGGTAACGGGAGTCCGGGGAGTTTTCGTCGAGGAATGTCCCGGCGGAGACAACACGGATGACATCGCGGCGCACAATGCCCTGGGCCACGGATGGGTCTTCGACCTGTTCGCAGATGGCGACCTTCAAGCCCGCCTTGATGAGCCGGGCGATGTAGCCTTGCGCGGCGTGGTGGGGAATGCCGCACATCGGCGCCTCGTTGGCCGTGCCTTTGCCGCGGCAGGTCAGGACCAGTTCCAGGATCCGCGAGGCGACCCGCGCGTCTTCAAAAAACATTTCGTAAAAATCGCCCAACCTGAAAAAGAGGATGCAGTCCCGGTATTGGGACTTGATCTGCTGATACTGCTTGAGCATGGGGGTTTCGGTGGACACGGCATTTTTTTATAGCACAAAACTCCTGAATCGGAAATAAAAGATTCCAGAGGCGTCCTTGCAGCGATAAATCAACAATGTTATAATTCAACCACTATGCCAAGATTTACCGTAATTTTTTCGTCGGTAACCGCCCTTGCCGTGCTATTTCTTGCTCCCGCAGCCTTCAGTGAAACCAGCGGTCTTGCCAGCCGGCATCTCCTGGATCAGGGGAAGTCCTTTTATCAAAGGGGCGACCATGTGCGCGCGGCACAGGCCTTAAGCAAAGTCCTTCTGATGGAACCCGAAAACAGGGAGGCCCTGCTTTACTTGAAAAAGATGGGACTCGACGGGAGTTATTACGGAAACCGGAATCAACGGTTTGCCCAGATCGTTCATCTCGCCGAGAAAGTTCAGGATTATGAACTGCGCCTGAAGGAGATGCAGGCGCAGAGCGATAAAAAAGATGAATTAGCCAGAACCCTGGGAAACGATAAGGAGGCCTTGAGGCAGGCCGTGGCCGCGATGGAGGATCAAACAAAGGACCTGCGCCAAAAAATGGAGGATGTTCACTCCTCTTCTGAACATGATCAGGCCATGATTGCCGATTTGGAGAAGAACGTCAGCAAAAAGGACGAGGAGATCGAACGGCTCAACACCGACCTGATCGAGACACGCGATCAGCTCAACGAGCATCTGGCCCTGCTCAGCAGCAAAGAGGAAGAACTGAAAAAACTTGAACAGCAAACTCAGGGTCTGGAAAAAGATTTGAGCTCCACCAAAAACAGCTGGCGCGATAACCAGATGGAGTACGAAAACAGGATTCAGGCCATCGAGGAGGAATTGGGAGGGACGCAGCACGCGCGAGCAACAAGCGAGGAAGAATTCCAGGAGCAGCTGCGGACTTTGAAAGAGGCCCTTGATCGCAAGGTCGCGGAGCTGACCGCGGCCCAGGAGCAGATGATCTTCGTCGAATACAAATTGAACAACCGGGAAAAACAGCTCAATGAGCGCGTCAGGCAAGTCGATGACTTGAAGAATACGATGACGGAGCTGGAACAAAATCTGACGGCGATGCAGCAAAAAAACAGCGAAGACATGCCCGGGCCCGCGTCGGATGTGAAGGATCCCTCCGAGGCCGTGAAGGAGCACCGGCGCTGGATCAAACGCCAGGATTTTTTGATCGCCAAGCTCAAAGACAAATTGCTCTCCAGCCGGGAACAGATGGAATCTTTAGGCGAGAGCGGTTCCGGCTTGAACGACAGCGATGTCGTTGCCCTGAGGGAAGAATTGCTCCGGGTCAAGCAGCAGCTGCAGCAAAACCATTCCGCCCCCGGGGAAAGCGAAGAATTCCTGCTCATGGAACAGCGTTTTAAGGATGCGCAGGAACGGCTCGAGGCCTTCGAAAAAATTCTTCAAGAGCGGGATGATCAGGTCAAAGAATTGGAAGAACAACTCAACAGCGCTTTGTCGCCATAAACAATGATCATCGATCGACAGGTTGCCGTAACTAAGGTTGAAGGTCTTCTCGGCGGCGTTTTTCCCCAGAATGAAATTTACGAATGGGCCCTTTTTATCGCGGTCTCCCCGGAATATGAGGCCGTTGTCAAGACGGATCCCCTCCTGGAGCATCTGATCCAGTTTCTTCTCGAGATCAATAATCAAAGGCCCCGTCCGCTTCCCTTGCCGCAGATCCTGGAATATTACCGGAGTTGCCTTAAAGGCGAGCAGTCTTTTGATCCCGCGCATGTTCAGCAGATCATCCAGGGTGCCGTTTTTTCCCGGGAAACAGAATCGGCAATGGCGGCGGAACAAGAGGATGGGAAAGGCGGGAAAAAAGAAAAGCAGAGCAGGCGT
>CAYHZK010000098.1:0-8289 GCA_964361085.1 uncultured Planctomycetales bacterium | reverse complement strand
CGGAGGTCATGAAGCTGGCGGAGATCATTGCCCTGACGCATCATGAAAAATGGGCCGGGACGGGATACCCCCGGAGATTGAAAGGAGACGACATTCCGCTCCTGGGCCATATCTGCAGTTTTTGCGATGTCTTTGACGCCTTGACCTCAAAGCGTCCGTACAAGCCGGCGTGGTCGGTGGAAGATGCCGTCGCCGAAATGATCAAAATGAAAGACACGCATTTTAACCCCCGCCTGCTCGACCGGTTTGTCTCCATTCTGCCCGAAATCCGGGCGGTGCAGCATAAATTCCCTTAAGACTTTTTCTGAAATTAGTGTGAACGACGCTTTCTTTTGGTTTTAAGTGATGATATAGTTGTAATGAATTTGGATACTGTTAACCGCAAGATTGGTGGCATTTCTTTTTTTTATAATGACTTCTGACCCAAAAGAGTTTGTCGCCAAAATCCCGCAGCTCAATCTGTCCGAAGGGACAGAGATGCTTATTGATTTTTCCCGTGAGGCGCAGCGGCATCTGATTTCCGCCCGCAACGCGCTGTTGATCCTGGAAACGGCCCCAACCGACAAAGAATCCATCGAAAGCGTTTTTAAGACGTTTCACACCATCAAAGGGCTCGCTGATTTTTTGAAGCTC
Source organism: uncultured Planctomycetales bacterium (assembly GCA_964361085.1). GTDB lineage: Bacteria > Omnitrophota > Gorgyraeia > Zapsychrales > JANLHA01 > CAYHZK01. The sequence goes on along the minus strand of CAYHZK010000098.1, from coordinate 7,656 downwards.
ACCGATATTTTTCACATCACAAGCAAAATGGAATTCATGATGGATCTGGTTCGCAAGGACGCCTTGCCCTTTGGACAGGATGTCGCCATGTTGACCGGCGACGCCATCAAGGGGCTGCAAAAACTTCTGGAACTTCTCGACGAACAGATCTCAAATGAAGGCAAACTGCAGAATCCGTATTATGACGTCGGGCCGCTGGTGGATGCGATCCAAAGACTTTCCGAGAAAAAACCTCTGAATGCCGTTCCGTCCCGGCCGTCCGCCGTCAAGGCCCTGGCCGCCATCAATTTCGAGCCGGACCTCTCGGTTCATCAGGAGATCATCGACATTGTCGCGAAAAATTCCGAAGCGACTCTGAGCGTCCCGGGAGATTTGCTGAAAAAACTCATCGCCGATTTTAAAGACGTGAGCCGGGAGTTGAAGGAAGCTCAGGGAAAATTGCAGGAGCGGCAGCGGGAACTTGTCAAAGAGCGGGAGCTGGCCATCCGGCTGACGCATCAGGCGCAAGGCGAGGCGCGGGGTAAAAGCGAATATCTGGCGAACGTTTCCCATGAGATCCGGACCCTCATCAACGCGATTATGGGATTCACGGATCTTTTGAGGGAAAGCCCCTTGACGGCCAAGCAGCAGGATCACCTGGGGACCATCATTATGAGCGGCAAGATGCTTCTGGAAATCGTCAACGATATCCTGGACTTTTCAAAAGTCGAGGCCGGGAAGCTCAAGCTTGAAAAAATCGATTTTGATCTGGAGCATATCATCGAGGAAGTCTTTAAGATCACGCGCAGCCGTCTGGTCAATAAACCGATCCAGCTTTATTTCGCCGTTGCCGATGATGTCCCGAGGGGGCTCGTGGGCGATCCGACGCGGTTGAAACAGATCTTTATGAACCTCCTTGACAACGCCATCAAATTCACCGACGGCGGCGAGGTCGGGATGACCGTCAACCGCGAGGCGGGAGGACACAGCAAAGACGATCACGTGGTCATCCGGTTTGTTGTCGAAGATACCGGTGTCGGCATTCCCGCCAACCGGCAGCAGGCGCTTTTTCAGTCGTTTGTTCAGGCCTCGGATTCAACAACACGGATCTATGGAGGAACGGGCCTGGGGCTGGCGTTATGCAAGACCTTCGTCGAAAAAATGGGAGGCCATATCCGCATGGAATCCGTGCTCGGGAAAGGGACGACGTTCATTTTCACGATTCCCTTCCCCCAGAGTCAACAGCCGTCTGTGAGTCCGGCGGTCCTCCATGATCTCAAGCTCGACCAGCACGAATTTTTGCTGGTGTCCGACAACGAAAGAACAGGCACGGCCCTCCTGGCGACGGCGACCCGTATCCGGATTAAACCCGTCATTGTGTTGCAAACTGTCAAACAAGCGTCGGAATTTTTGCTGAAGAGAGAGGAGGACGGCGGGCAACAACCCGCGGTGATCTTCATCGACACCACGCTCCCCGGGAAAGAGGCCTTTATGCTGGCCTATAAAATACGCGAGCGTGAAAAATACCAGCACATCCGTCTGGTGGCGCTGACCCCGGACCCCAAAATCGAGGCGGCGGCGGAGTTCCAGGAAGCCGGATTTGACGCCTCGCTGATGAAACCCGTCATCAAAACTGAGGTCTTCGATATCCTCGTGATGTTATTATCCCAAAAACCGACGGACCGCCGCATGATCCGCCCCGATGTCTTGAATAAAATCTCCTGTGAGGGGACCCGTGTCCTCGTTGTGGAAGACAGTGTTCCCAATCGCGAACTTTTAAAAATTCACCTGGAGGCTTTAGGCTGTGCCGTGGACTATGCCGTCAACGGGCAGGAGGCCATCGATTTTTTAAAAAAAGGCGAATACGACATTTGCCTGATGGACCTTCAGATGCCGGTTATCGGAGGGCTTGAGGCAACGCAAATGATCCGCAAGGAATTAAAAAACAACGTGCCGATCATCGCCCTTACGGCCGCGGAAATTCAGGAAGAGCGGGAGAAATGCCTTGCGTCGGGCATGAACGATTATCTCCCGAAACCGTTTGACCCGGATGAACTCAAGGAAAAAATCATCAAATGTATGAAGATGTAATCACTCGATACCCCTATGATTGAAAACAACTCAACAAAAAATATCCTTATTGTCGACGATTCTGATTTGGAGCGCGAACTGTTGATCGAAGTTCTCAAAGGCGCCGGTGTTGTGAATGATTTTATGCAGGCGCGGACAGGGGAAGAGGCGATCGACGCCCTGGGGACCCGCTATAAAGACATCGGCCTGATCCTCCTGGATTGGCAGATGCCCGGCATGTCGGGGATGGATTTTATGGAGGCGGTGATGAAGGTCCCCATTGTCTCGGGCAAACCCATCATCATGGTGACCGCTTCCGGCACCGATAAAAACAAAGAAAAGGCGCGCGCGGTCAATCCGTCGCTGGCGGGTTACATCGTCAAGCCTTATACGCCGGAATCTCTTCTGGCGGTCATCCGTCCGTATGTGAATTTGAAGTAGGGCGGATCAATGTTGCAATATGTTATTTTTAGGTCCTAAAAATAAAGAGCTCGAGCATTTTGCCGATCTGCTTGTCAAAGGCACCGCGGCCCTGTTCCAGGAACGCGGCGACCTGGCATTCAGCAAAGTTGACGAGAAAGTCAAAAAGTCCATTGTCGAATATCGCGGCAAGATGCGTGCCGACGGGATGGAGAAATTTGACAACAATCCCACGTATGTCTCCTCCGTCAATTTTTACGCCAATGCCGCCGCGATGGAGAAGAAAAAAGCCCTGGGCGCGTTGATTGTTTACGTCGAAGAGTCGTATGTCGCGAAGCTGATGCAGATGCTGCAGTACCCGCTCATCGACGATGAAGACGAAAACGCCAAGCTTGACTCCAGCGGCACCCTGTGTAATATTCTGGCCGGCCGCTTCAAGTCGGAAGTCTCCGCGGAGGGCTACATTGAATTGGAAATGTCTCATTTTTCAACGTATCGCAACAGCGCTGTCCCGGGAGTCGATTTTTGCTTCAATGAATTCGACATGTACATGGTCGACTTTCACATCAACAGCGAAAAACGCATGGTGCTTGAGATGACGATGGGGGCCGTTCCAAAACGTTAATGCGATCAAAGGGCAGGGTATCATGACGATGGAGAATCCCTGGAACGAACCGCTGATCAATGTCGAACACAACAGCCAGAGCTTGAAAATCAGCAAAGAGATTTATCTGCGGATTCTGGCCAAGGCGGTCGCGCAGACCCGCGAGGACATCAAAAATCTCGAAGCGGCGCTTCCCGTCGGAAAATTCGATGCCGTCCAGGCCATTTCCCACCGCCTGAAAGGGGATTACGACAACATGCGCATTGTGCGGCTTTCCTCCCTGGCCAAAGAGCTGAATGAGATTGTCCGCACCACACAGGATAAATCCCGGATGATCGAAGTGGTGACGGAATTTAAGGATTATTTTCAAAAGCTGGAGGCGTTTTTGTCCGCTTCCTGATTTTTGTCACACAAGGCCGATGATGAGCGACCCCATCCATCTTGACGTCCAGCAGGTCAGCGATGAACTCCGCATTCGTCCCGAGATTTATTTGAAAATTGCGGTCAGTTTTGTCAACAGCCTTGACGGGAAGATGAAAACCTTGAGCGAGGCGTTATTTGATAATAACCGCGACCAGATGCGGATGATCCTGCACGAGATCAAAGGAACGGCGGGCAATCTGCGCCTTAAAAATATTTCCACCGTGGAGGCCGCCATGCACGAGGCGGTCAAAGCGGGGGAGGCTCCGGCCAAACTTTCTCAGCATTTTGAGGCCCTGCGCGCCGAGGCCTTAAAAACACAAATGTATTTTCACAGCCTTTCACGGTAGGGGCATCCTTTCCCGCCGTTCACCGGTTTATGCACAAGATCCTGATTGTTGACGACAATTTTGAAAATCGCCTGCTGCTGGCGGAAATCCTTCGTGAAGTGGCCGAATGCGATTTTGCGGCCAGCGGCAAAGAAGCGATCGACGCCTATAACCTTTCCGTTCAGCGCCGGTCCGGATACAGTTTGATTCTGCTCGACATCGAATTGCCGGAGCTCAACGGTCTTGAAATCCTGCAGATGATCCGTGAAGGTGAAAAAAATGCCGGCATCGCCCTGGGAGACGGTGTCCCGATCATCATCGTGACGGCCTATGAAAAACGCTTTGTGGAGGCCTTCAACAAGGGCTGCGACGACTACATCCTTAAGCCCATTGACACTGGAATCCTTCTCACCAAAATCGCCGGTATTCTCGAGAAATCCGATAACGCCTGACGGCCCTGACGGCGGAGGCGCCCAGAAGAAGCCAGTTGAAATCCCCGGAGGCATATAATATAATCAAACAGTTTTTTGAGCCTGAACCGCAAAGAGAGGACTTCCTTATGCCAGAGACCGCCCAATTGATTCTTGACGGAAAAACCTATGAATTCCCCATCATCGTCGGGACCGAGAATGAAAAAGCCATCGATATCTCGAACCTCCGCAAACTGACATCTTACATCACCATGGATAACGGTTACGGCAACACGGGTTCCTGCAAAAGCGCCATCACGTTTCTTGACGGGGAACAGGGGATTTTGCGGTATCGCGGCATCCCGATCGAACAGATCGCCGAGAACTCCACATTTGTCGAAACCGCTTATCTTCTGATCTACGGCGAGTTGCCGACCCAAAAACAGCTTGACGAGTTTTCCGGCGCCTTTTCCCGCAACGCCAGCATCCACAAGGACATGAAAAATTTTTTTGAAGGGTATCCTTCGAACGGGCATCCCATGGCGATTTTGTCCGCGATGGTGTGTTCGCTGTCCGCCTATTATCCGGAACTTTTAAAGCCGGAACCCAGCAAAGAAGAAATCGACAGCATCGCCGTTGAAATCCTGTCTAAGGTCCGCACGATCTGCGCGCACGCGTACAAGAAGTCGATCGGCGAACCGTTCATCGAACCCCGCGATGATCTGAAATATATCCCGAACTTTTTGCATATGATGTTTTCAACCAGGACAAAAGAATACAAAATGATCCCCGAGGTCGTCAGCGCCCTGCGCACGGTCCTGATCCTCCACGCCGATCACGAACAGAATTGCAGCACCTCGACGGTGCGCATGGTGGGAAGCTCCTGGGCGAATCTGTTTGCCTCGGTCTCCGCCGGCGTCTGCGCTCTGTGGGGGCCGCTCCACGGCGGGGCCAATCAGGAGGTCGTGGAGATGCTCGAAGAGATTCACAACGACGGCGGCAACATTCAGAAGTATATCGACAAGGCGAAAGCCCCCGACAGCCATTACCGGTTGATGGGGTTCGGACACCGCGTTTATAAGAATTACGATCCCCGCGCGCGGATCATCAAAGAGCGCGCCCACGACCTCTTGAAAACATTGGGCATCAACGACCCGCTCCTGGACCTGGCGGTGTCGCTGGAGGCGGCGGTTCTCAAAGACGATTACTTCCAGGCGCGAAAACTTTATCCGAACGTGGATTTTTACAGCGGCATCATTTATAAAGCGATCGGGATCCCCACGAATATGTTCCCGGCCATGTTCGCCATCGGCCGTATGCCGGGCTGGATTGCCAATTGGAAGGAAATGAAGGAAAGCCCGGAGACCCGTATCGGCCGGCCTCGCCAGATTTATGTTGGTAAAACGCAACGCGACTATGTCCCCATGGAACGGCGGGGCTGAGGCGTATCGCGTAGTTCGTATCTCGAAAATGGGAACAGCAGGCTGAACGTTTTGTTTAAATTCCCGAGCTCATCGCACGAAAGGGGTTGTTTGTGATCAAATTTCAACCTGCGGCAAAATTTAATAAAGACGGAATTCTTGTTCTTCTGGATGAGGGAGAGGTCAAAAAACGCGACCTTGCCGGCATTCCCAATGAGGGTATCCGTCAGGCGGTTCGCAGCGTCATCGAGGCCGGCCAATTTCAGGGCGAGGAAAAAGAGCTTTTCCCGGTTGTGTTTCAGAAGCAGGTGATTTTGCTGGCCGGGACCGGCGATCCGGTCAGGAAAAATTTTACGACCCTCCGCGTCATTGTCCGTCAGGCCGCGTTGTCATCGTATTTTAAGAAGGTGAACGACATCGAGGTGATCCTTCCCAATGATGACGCGGTCGTCCGTGCGGTTGTCGAGGGAATTTTGATCGGGGCTTACCGTTGGGACAGATACCATTCGTCTTCCGAAAAACCAAAAATCACCCCGCCTTACGCAAAAACATATACGCTGGCGGTCGCCGCTAAAAAGGAGTATCAGGATATTGTGACGACGTGCGAGGGGGTGACCCTGGCGAGGGATCTGATCAACGGCAACGCCGATGATGTGGATTCGGAGCATATCGAGGGTGTCATCAAGGATTTGATCAAGGGCAACGAAAATATCGCCGTCGAGATTCTCAACCGCAGGGACATGGCGGCCAAGGGCCTCCATCTGCATTTGGCGGTCAATCAGGGGAGCCGCAAGGAACCCAAGCTGATCATCGTGAAATATTCGCCGCAGGGAAAAACCAGCCCCTATACCGCGTTCGTCGGCAAAGGGATCACGTTTGACACGGGCGGGCTCAATCTGAAACCGAGCGGGCATATCGAGACCATGCGCTGCGATATGAGCGGGGCGGCCGCGGTCGTGGGCGCTTTAAAAAATATTCTGGCGCTCCATGTGAAGCGCAATGCCCTTTTTGTCGTCGCTCTGGCCGAAAACGCCATCGGCGCGGGGGCCTACAAGCCGGGGGATGTTTTTCGCGGCTACGGCGGGAAGACCGTTGAGATCGGCAACACCGACGCCGAGGGCCGGCTGGTTCTGGCGGACGCCATCGCCTATGTGGTCAAAAATTACAAACCCGTCCGTCTTCTCGATCTGGCCACACTGACGGGCGCGTGTGTCACGGCGCTGGGTTATGACTATTCCGGGCTTGTTTCCAATCACGATGAATTCGCCAATGAGGTTATCGCGGCTTCCGCGAAAACGGATGACCGCGTCTGGCGTCTGCCGTCGTATCCGGAGATCAGCGAGGCCATCAAGTCTGAAATCGCCGATTTGAAAAATGTCGGGTTCCCGAAAGGCGCCGCCGGCGCTCTGACAGCCGCGGAATTCCTGCGTCAATTCGTCGCGGATACGCCCTGGGTCCACATCGATATCGCGGGGACCGCGTTTGTCGACGGGCGCGGTCGTCTTTACTACGGCCACGGCGGCACCGGCGCGGGCGTGCGTTTATTGACGGAATATTTAAAATCAGGGAGATAGTCGATGCGGCAGCGCGGGCCATGGGGATGGGGGATTGTTTTTTTAACTCTGCTGTGCCTGTTTTTCCCGGCTGCTGTCCCGGCCGCGACCGCTCCCGTTTATATGATCCAGCTGGATGACGACACCATCAATCCCGTGACCTCCGAATACATTGCCGGGGCGATTGATCTGGCGGCAGAGGCCAAGGCCCAGGCCCTCATCATCAAACTCGACACGCCCGGCGGGCTTCTGAGCTCAACACGGAGCATCGTCAAACGGATTTTATCGTCGCCGGTCCCGGTGGTTGTTTACATCGCCCCCGGTGGGTCGCGTGCCGGTTCCGCCGGGGTTTTTATCACGTACGCGAGTCATGTCGCCGCAATGGCGCCCTCGACAAATATCGGCGCGGCCCATCCGGTTTCAATCGGCGGGGAGCCGGGGCGTCCCAAG